>CALXWB010000016.1 GCA_944392225.1 uncultured Alphaproteobacteria bacterium
CAACAACAACTGGCGATTAATTCTTTATCCTTAGCTTCTCAATCGTCACAATCCATTTTGCGATTGTTCTAGAAAACAACATACCTTTTTTTGTGCCCTGTGTAACTTTTTCGGAAACTCTCCGCCCAGAACATAGAGCGCAGCGCAGAGTAAGAACAACGCGATAATTTATACACATCTGTTTTTGCTTGGTTGCATAATCAGGACAAAATCCGTATAACTGAAATTAAGTTTTAAGGAGAAGTTTTTGATGTTCTTTTCAAAATTTGAAAGATTGGTTGCCAAGCGCTATTTGCGCGCCAAACGCAAAGAAGGCTTTATCTCGGTGATTACCGGCTTTGCCTTCACCGGCATTGCTTTGGGCGTGGCAACGCTGATTATCGTGATGTCGGTGATGAACGGCTTTAGGCAGGAACTCTTATCGCGAATCCTCGGGATTAACGGTCATATCGGTATTATGTCACCTTCCGGCTTTCCGTTTAACAATTATGAGCAGGCAGTGAAAGATATTGCCGAGTTTGAGCATGTGAAAATCGTGATGCCGATGATTGAAAATCAGCTCCTCGTTTCTGCCGGAAAAGCGGCTGAAGGCGGCATGGTCAGAGGTTTGAATAAAGAAGATATCTTAAAAAAAGACGTGTTGCGCAAGGCGGTTGCCAATGTCAATATGGATGAGTTTTACGGTAACTCGGTGATTATGGGTTACCGTATGGCGCAAAAAATGGGCGTGGTTATCGGTGATGAAATTACGCTTATTTCGCCCAACGGCAAAGTGACCGCTTTCGGAACCGTGCCACGGATGAAGTCTTATCGCGTGATTGGCACGTTTAATGCCGGTATGTATGAATATGATGCCAATTTTATTTTTATGCCGCTTGAAACCGCGCAAACTTATTTCGGGATGAAAAACGGCGTGACGCATATTGACGTGACTTTGGATGATGAAAAATATCTTACCCCCGTGCGCAAAGCCATTGAAGAAAGCATCGGCGGGGCCGGCTATGTTTATGACTGGAAACAATCAAATTCTGCCTTCTTTAACGCCATTGAGGTGGAACGCAACGTGATGTTCATTATTTTGACTTTAATTATCCTTGTTGCGGCATTCAACATTATCACAGGCTTGATTATGCTGGTCAAAGACAAAGGCAGAGATATTGCGGTGTTGCGCACAATGGGTGCCACCAAAGGCATGATTATGCGAATCTTTTTTATGGACGGGGCATTTATCGGTTTTGTGGGAACGGCTTTGGGCCTGGTTTTGGGCTTACTCTTTTGTGATAATATCGAATCTATCCGCCAATTTTTGCAACAGCTGGCCGGGCGTGACTTGTTCTCGGCAGAGGTTTATTTTCTCTCGCAACTGCCGGCCAAGGTTGACTATGTGGAAGTGAGCGTTGTGGTTGGTATTTCTCTCTTGCTTTCTTTTTTGGCCACGTTATATCCGGCATATCGTGCCGCAAAATTTGACCCGGTGGAGGCTTTGCGCTATGAATAGTCCGACTTTGGAATTGAAAAAAATTGTTAAAAATTATAAGCAAGGCAGCCAGACTTTGGAAGTTTTGCGTGAGGTGGATTTGGATATTGCCGCCGGCGAGATTGTGGCTTTGGTCGGGCCTTCGGGTTCGGGAAAATCTACCTTATTGCAAATTGCCGGTTTGCTTGACCGCCCGACAAAAGGTGATATCTATCTCAATGGGCAAAATTGCAGCAAACTGGGTGATGCCATGCGCACTTCTTTGCGCTCGGATTATTTGGGCTTTGTTTATCAATATCACAATCTGCTGGCTGATTTTGATGCTACCGAAAATGTGATGCTGCCGCAGCTGATTGCCGGCGTGAAATATAAGGTTGCCAAAGAGCGCGCTCAATGGCTCCTCAAACGCCTTGGTTTGGAAAAAAGATTTACCCATCGTCCGGCCGAACTTTCCGGCGGTGAGCAGCAACGTGTGGCAATTGCCCGCGCTTTGGCTAATGCGCCAAAACTCCTTCTTGCCGATGAACCAACCGGCAACCTTGACCCCAAAACCTCGGAAATTGTGTTTGCCGAACTCTTGTCTATTGTTAAAGAAACCGGGCTTGCCGCGCTTATTGCCACGCATAACTTGGATTTGGCCGAACGTATGGACCGCAAGGTGAAACTGGAAAACGGCAAACTCATTGATATGCGCGCCAAAGTTTTTGTGCCGGAAGCCAATTTTTATTGAAAAATGTGCTTGCAATTATGAAAGTTTGAGTGTATAAAAACAAGCGAACTGCGAGTCTTGCGGGCGAAAAGGCATGCCTGAAGACTCATAAAATCCGAATTTGTTTAGATTTTTGAAAGGGATTAAAATGCCAAAATTAAAAAATAAAAGTGCCGTTAAAAAACGCTTCAGCGTTACCGGTACCGGCAAACTCAAAAGAAACTTTGCCAATAAGAGACACTTGCTCTTTAACAAAGGTACTAAAATGAAAAGACATGCTCGCGGAACCGTTTTGGTTAATGAGAGCGATGTTAAAATTGTTAAACAATTTTTGCCGTATTTGTAGGAGTGAAGAAAAATGTCTCGTATTAAAAGAGGTGTAACTGCACGTGCTCGTCACAAAAAAATCTTCTCTATGGCTAAAGGTTATAGAGGTCGTTCTCGCAACGTGTTCAGAGTTGCCATTGAAAAAGTTGAAAAAGCATTACAATATGCATATCGTGATCGTAGAGCTAAAAAGAGAAGCTTCCGCGCTTTGTGGATTCAAAGAATCAATGCTGCTACGCGTTTGAACGATATGACTTACTCTCGATTTATGTGCGGGCTCAACAAAGCCGGCATCGAACTCGACCGAAAAGTACTTGCTGATATTGCTTTGAAAGAGCCTGCTAACTTCGCCAAATTGGTTGAAGCTGCAAAAAAAGCTTTGAATAAATAATTTTAGCAATTTCGCAGAATTAGATTTAGACAAAGGAGTTGACTGGAGTTTTCGGTCAGCTCCTTTGCATTTTAAAAAAATAAATTACAGGTGAAATATGGAAAATATCGAAAATCTGAAAAAAGAATTGGTGGCCGAAATTGAGGCCGCGCAAGACTTGAAAGCCCTTGAGGAGGCCAGAGTTGCCATAACGGGTAAAAAAGGCAAGTTGACCGCCATGATGAAAGACTTGTCTTCTTTGTCGGTGGAAGAAAAAAAAGAAATGGGCAAAAACTTGAATCTGCTCAAGGCGGAAGTGGAAAAAGCTCTCGACCAACGTAAATCTCTCCTCGAAGAAAAAGCTTTGAACGAAAAATTGGCCACCGAAACAGTTGATGTGACTCTGCCGGTGCGCCCTGAAACACAAGGCAGAATCCACCCCGTCTCAAAAATTTATGAAGAGGTGGTGGCCATCTTCGGGCAAATGGGTTTCTCGGTTGCCGAAGGCCCGGATATTGAAGACCAATTCCACAACTTTAATGCTTTGAATATGCCTGCCAACCACCCGGCACGCCAGATGCAAGATACTTTCTATATTCCGAACCCGGATAGCGATGATTTTGATGACAGCTATGTTGTCCGCACACATACTTCCCCGGTGCAAATTCGCACGATGGAAAGCCAACAACCGCCTATCCGCATTATTGCTCCGGGCAGAACTTATCGCTCTGACTATGATGCCACCCACACCCCGATGTTCCATCAGGTTGAAGGTTTGGTAATTGATAAAAACATTACCATGGCGCACCTCAAAGGTTGCCTCTATGACTTTGTTAAAGCCTTTTTTGAGTTGGATGAAATTCCGGTGCGTTATCGTCCGTCATATTTTCCGTTCACCGAACCTTCGGCTGAAATGGATATCGGTTGCCTGAAGACCAAAAACGAACTCAAAATCGGCGCCGGCAATGATTGGCTCGAGATTTTGGGTTGCGGTATGGTTCACCCCAAAGTTTTGCAAGCCGGCGGTATTGACCCCGATGTCTACCAGGGTTTTGCTTTCGGTATGGGTATTGACCGCTTGGCAATGTTGAAATATGGAATCCCTGACTTGCGCACCTTCTTTGAATCGGATGTTCGCTGGTTGAAACATTACGGCTTTAATGCTTTGGATGAAGCCTCTATGACAGGTGGATTGAGTAATAACGGAGGAGCAAATCGATGAAATTTACATTATCTTGGTTGAAAGAACATTTGGATACAACGGCATCCGTTGATGAAATTTCCGAAACCTTAACCAAAATCGGTTTGGAAGTGGAAGAAGTGATTAATCCGGCAGCCGCTTTGAAAGGCTTTGTTACTGCAGAAATCACCTCTTGCGAAATGCACCCTGATTCAGACCACTTGCATTTGCTGACCGTGAATGACGGCACAAAAAACTATCAGGTGGTTTGCGGTGCGCCGAATGCCAAACTGGGCTTGAAAGGTATTTTTGCGCCGGTCGGCGTGATTATTCCGTGCTATGGCGAGGAGCTTAAAGTCGGCAAAATTCGCGGCGTGGAGAGCTTTGGTATGATGTGCTCGGAAAAAGAGCTTTGCGTTGGCGATGACCATACCGGCATTATTGAATTGCCGGCTGATACCAAGGTTGGTTTGCCGGCGGCCGAGGTTTTGAATATTGATCCTGTGTTTGACATTTCCATCACCCCGAACCGTGCCGAATGTTTGGGTGTGCATGGTGTGGCTCGTGATTTGGCCGCTGCCGGCTTGGGCACCCTAAAACCTTTGAAAATCAGAAAAATACAAGGCACTTTCACCAGCCCGATTAAGGTGATTAATCAAGCTTTGGAAGCTTGCCCGGTTTATGTCGGTCGTTACATTAAAAACGTGAACAACCATGCGCAAACCCCAAAATGGATGAAAGACAGATTGACCGCCATCGGCCTGCGTTCCATTTCACCTTTGGTGGATATCACCAACTATATCAACTATGATATGGCGCGTCCTTTGCACGTTTTTGATGCCGACAAACTCAAAGGTAACATCACCGTGCGTATGGCTAAGCCGGGAGAAAAATTTGTTTCTTTGGAAGACAAAGAATATGCCCTTGACGACAAGTCTTTAGGCATTTGTGATGATGAGGGCGTGCAATGCTTAGGCGGTATTATGGGCGGTGCGGCCAAAGGTTGTTCTGATGATACCACCGATGTTTTCTTGGAATGTGCTTTGTTTACGCCGGAATGTATTTCCCGAACCGGGCGCAAGTTCCAAATTGATTCTGACTCTCGCTATCGTTATGAGCGCTGGGTTGACCCGCAATCTAATATTATGGGCTCTGATTATGCTACCCAGCTTATTTTGGATATTTGCGGCGGCGAAGCCTCTACCCAAGAAATTGCCGGTGCCGAGCCAACCGAAAAACGCGTGGCTTATATTCGCCCCGAGCGCTTGAAAACCCTTATCGACATTGATGTGGAAAAAGCCAAAATCATTGAAATTTTGAATCACTTAGGCTTTGAAACCAGCGAGGAAAACGGCAAAATCAAAGCTGTTTCTCCAACCTGGCGCGGTGATATTGAAGGCGAACATGATTTGGTTGAAGAAGTTGTCCGCATGATTGGTTTGGATAAAATTCCGGCCGATACCTTGCCGCATGACAAATTCCCAAAACAAACTTTGACCCCGCATCAACGCCGCATTGTTACGGTTAAACACGAGCTGGCCAACCGCGCGATGTATGAAACCGTTACTTGGAGCTTTACGGACTCTAACGTAGCACAAATGTTCAGAAAACCTGAAGCGGATGCCATTTTGCTCTATAACCCGATTGCGGCAGATTTGGACGAGATGCGTCCGTCTTTGTTGCCTAATTTGATTATGGGAGCCAAAAACAATATTGCCCGCGGTTATAACAATGTTTGTTTGTTTGAGGTGGGTCCGCAATTCTTATCTCGTAAACCTAAAGACCAAATGACGGTTGCTGCCGGAATCCGCACAGGTATGACCTCTAAAAAGCACTGGGCAGTTGAACCGCGTGCTTATGATGTGTTTGATGCCAAGGCTGATGCAATTGCTGCCATTGCTGCGGCAAACGGTCCTTGGGAAAATGCTCAAGTTTTTGCCGATGCACCGAGCTATTATCATCCGGGCAGAAGCGGCAGTTTGCGCTTGGGTAAAAACGTGTTGGCTTATTTTGGTGAGCTGCACCCGTCGGTATTAAAGAAAATGGGTGTAAAACAGCGCGTGGTGGCTTTTGAGGTTTATCTTGATAATATTCCCGAACCGCGTGCTACATCCGATAAATCTCGTAAGAAACTTGAACTTTCACAATTCCAGCCGGTGGATAAGGATTTGGCTTTTGTCGTGGATAAGAAAGTGAAGGCTGCCGATATCATCGCCGCGGCTAAAAACGCCGACAGAGAGCATATTACCGAAGTGCGCATCTTTGATGTGTATGAAGGCGAAAACTTGCCGGAAAACAAAAAATCGGTGGCGATTGCTTTCACCATGCAGCCGAAAGAGAAAACCTTTACCGACCAAGATATTGAGACAATGATGAACAAAGTTATTGTTGATGTATCTAAGAAAACGGGCGGTGAGCTCAGAAAATAGCTCTCAAAGTTTGATAAAAAAGAAGACCGATGTTTTTTAGCATCGGTCTTTTTTTTGGGAAAAAGGCATTAAGAAAAAGGCTGCCTACATAAAGCAGACAGCCCGAAAAAGTTTTTTCTCTTGTTTAAGGTTTACAATAAATCATATGTCTTCTTGCATTGAATTCTGCTGCGGAGTAGAGAATTCTTCTCGATTGTTTTTTGACGTTTCAATTGCTCAATGCGAATCAGATGTTTCCACATCGCATTGAATTTATCAGCTCTGTTTGCGGAAGGTAGTCGGACATCCATCTCCAGAGCTTCATAGTTCATAAGATTATATTCCATACTCCATCCTCCTCTATGAAGACAGATTTATTATAGCACGATTTTCTGTTTTTTTCCAGTTAATTTTAACAAAAGTTTAACAATTTAGTATGTTTATCGGCTGACAACGTTTATCGGCTGGCCTTTGAGCCAGTGGTCAAGATTGTCAAAAACAATTTTGGCTCGTTTTTCCATGGCCTCGGCCGTGAAGAATCCTAAATGCGGGGTGACTAAAGTGTTTTTGGCGTTGAGCAACGGATGGTCCTGAGCCAAAGGCGGTTCGCCCTCAAAAACATCTATCACTGCACCTGCAATTTGCTCATTGTTCAAAGCATCGGCCAGGTCTTGCGAGTTGACCACGGCACCGCGGGCGGTGTTGACCAAAAGGGCAGATTTTTTCATGTATTTTAAGTTATCTTTATTGATGAAATTGCGGGTTTGCTCAGTTAAGGGGCAGTGCAGCGTTAAAATATCTGCTTGTTTCATCAGCTCTTTTAAGGGCATATATTTCATCACTTCGGTATCTGGTTTGTGCGAGAATCCGTTATAAGCAATCGTCTTGCAGCCAAAGGCGCGGAAAAGTTCTGCCGTGCGTGAGCCAATGGCGCCGGTGCCGACCAACCCCACGGTTTTGCCGCTCAGCTCAAAGGCTTTGAGCCCGGCTTTGGTTTTGCCGTTGCGGCACAGCATATCTGCCTCTCTTAATTGGCGGTATAAATCTATCACGCCGCCGATAACAAGCTCAGCTACGGCTTCGGTGGCATAGCCCGAGGCATTGCTGACGCAAATATTTCTTGCTTTGGCGCTCTCCATGGCCACATGGTCATAGCCGGTGAAAGCAATGTCGATATATTTTAAGTTGGGGCAAGCCTCAATCACTTCTTTTTTGAGCGGCATATTGGCAATAATCAAAGCTTCAGCCGAGCCGATTTGTTTGATTTGGGTGTTGATATCATCAGTGCGGGCAAAGCAGGCTACTTCGTGCCCGGCTCTTTGCAGGGGTTCAATATAATTTCTCAAAACATCATCAGAAACAGATAAAGATTCCAAAATGACAATATGCATGGCTTTCTCCTTTTATATTTATTTTGAATTGATGATATATGAAAAAGGTTAAAAAAAAGACACCTTTTAAGGTGTCTTTAAGTTTAAAATTCGCAAGTGTTCATTATATATTTGTAACCATGTGCGTTCAATTTCTTCTACCAAAAAGGATGTCTCTTCACTATAGTTATACTGAATATCATACACCTGCTTGTCGAGCCAACACTGCAAATCGGCTTTTTGCCTTTTGCTCATTCTGCTTACTTCAATTGCAAATTGTTGCAGCCTTTCTGAGTCATCTTTTGTGCAGCCTGTGGCTCGCGGCAACTGAGCATTGAGCTTTTTCCATATTTTGCCGCCTCTTTCGGAATTCGGTTTAAATAATTTTTTAAACATATTCATAAAAATTTAAGTGATGGTTCTACTTTTAGCAAACAGAATGTGCTGAGTCAAATTAAATTGTTTTTTTGAAAACCTTTTTCATCAGTGTGGAGAAGGGATAGTCCGAAAGTTTGTCTATGGAAACAAAAAAGCCGTCAAAATTCGGGTGCTCGTCTTCTATCAAACAAATTTGCAGATTGAGTTTGATATGGGTGAAAATATGGGTGACGGATTTTTTTGTTTCAACCACTTTTTTATCGGCAAACAACTTTCCTTCATCACACCAGGGAAGTTCATATAAGCCGGAGAGTAAGCCTTTTTCGGTGCGCTTGCGGATGAAAATTTCTTGCTTTTTGTTCCGAATGATATAAACAAAACCAAACTTTTCTTTTTTGCCGATTTTGCTCTTGTTGGGGATTTGTTCGATATTTTCTTTTCCTTTGGAAACACAAAAGTTTTGCCAAGGGCAGAGCAAACATTGCGGCTTTTTCGGGGTGCAAACCATGGCTCCCAAATCCATAATGGCCGAGGCATAGTCAGCCGGATGTTCCAAGCTTTGCAGTTCCAAAGCTTTTTTTCTAATCTTGGGCATGATTTTTTCAACCGGCTCAAGCCAGCCATACATGCGGCAGATGATGCGAATGACGTTGCCGTCTATCACCGGCTCGGGCTGATTAAAGGCCAAAGACAAAAAGCTGGCTACCGTATATTCGCCAATGCCTTTGAGCTTTAAGACATCTTCTTTTTTTTGCGGAAAAACGCCGCTAAAGTCATTCATAATCATCTGTGCGGTTTGGTGCAAAGAGCGCGCACGGGTGTAATATCCCAGGCCTTGCCAATAGGCATAAACTTCTTCTTCATCGGCTTGGGCCAAAGTTTTAATATTCGGGAAGCGCGCCATGAAGCGGGCAAAATACGGTATAACGGTTTTGACCGTGGTTTGCTGGAGCATAAATTCGGATACCAAAATAACATAAGGGTCGGGATGGGCACCGCCTTTCACCCGCCAGGGTAAATCGCGCCCATGCAGTCGATACCATTCTAAAAGCAAGTCTGATAATTTTGTTTTTGTCATACCGATGAGTATATTTTTTTTCCCGCAAAAGTCTATCTTTTACATACCTTTTCACACCAATTTATTAAAAAAAATAATTGCTATTTTGCAAAATCGGGGTAAAACAACATTCGGTTTATTAAAATGGGATGAAGAAGATGAAGTTTAAGAAAAATTCGGCACAATTTATTTTTATTTTTTTGGGAATGTTGACCGCTTTCGGTCCGTTTGTAACAGATATGTATTTGCCGAGTTTGCCTTCCATGCAGGTCTTCTTTAATACCAGTGTTTCCATGGTGCAGATGGGCTTGACTTCCTCTATGCTCGGCTTGGCTTTCGGACAGCTGATTTTTGGCCCGCTCAGCGACAAGCTCGGCCGCCGCCGACCCTTGATTGTTTCCATGTTGTTGTTTGTGCTTGCAACCCTGCTTTGCATTTTTGCGCCGACTATTGAGATTTTTGTGGCTTTGCGTTTTTTGCAAGGGATTGCCGCATCAGGCGGAATCGTCATCTCTCGCTCGATTGCAACGGATAAGTTCAAAACCAAAAATTTGACCAAGGCCCTGGCCATTATCGGCGCCATTAACGGTATTGCCCCGATTGCGGCTCCTGTTTTGGGCGGTATGATGCTCAAAGCCCTCGGTTGGCAAGGCATTTTTGAAATTTTGCTTGTTATCGGTTTGGTATTGCTTGGTTGCTGTTTTTATTTTCAGGAAAGCTTATCGACTCAACGCCGCTCTTCGGCCAGACTCAGCCAGATTTTTGCTAATTTCAAAAAGGTTTTGAAAAACAAAAAATATTTGTATTTTACGCTGGAACAATCATTTGCTTTGGCCATTTTGTTTGCTTATATTGCCTCTTCGCCTTTCATCATCCAAAATCATTACGGCTTTTCGGCTTTTGCTTTCAGCCTGTTTTTCGGTGCCAATGCCATTTGCATCGGTGTGGGGGCAGCATTTGCCGCCAAAATGTCTTCTGCGCAAAAAGCCATTCGGGGCAGCGTGCTTGGAATCAATCTTTGTGCTTGGGGCTTGATGATTGCCTTGCCTCTTGATACTTCAATCGTCATTTTTGAAGGCTTGTTGCTTGTTTTATGCTTTATGCTCGGTATGTCTTTCACCGTTGCCACCGCCACGGCTATGGATGCGGCACGTGCGCAGGCCGGAACGGCTTCGGCACTTTTGGGCGCTTTGGGCTTTTTGTTCGGCTCCATCGTTTCGCCGCTCGTGGGCTTGGGCAATATTATGATTGCTACTGGCGTGGTCTTGATAGTTTGCGCCGCTTTGACGGCTCTTTCTGCCCGTAAGGGGCTGGCACTTTTGAAGTGAAAATTTTGGCCAAGTAATAAAACCGCGATACCCCCGTCTTCTGGCTTCTAAATTTTTGTTGCACAAAAATTAAGGCGCTGCGGTCATTCGTTTTGTAAATTTTGCCAGCAAAGTTTACATTTTGCTGGCTCAATAACAAAACTTCACCTGTCGTTATCAAATAACCGGAGCAGCGGTTATTTGATTTCCTCCAGCTCTCCTTCTAGTCAAACTTCCTCTTGGAAGCTCGAGCGGTCTTACAATATACCATACTAAAAAACCTCCGTAAAGGAGGTCTTTTAGTATGGTCTTACTTCGTAGGTTTCGCTTGAAACAAGCTCAACAACTTCGTTTCGGTCAAGCGTTTTATAACCTTAGCGTCGGTTGCTGTCGCTACCCTCGCTAAGTAACAAAACGTTTCACCATACTAAAAAAAGACCCGTTGGGGTCTTTTTTTATGGTCTAGCTACGTAAGCCTTGCGTTATTCCGCAAGACTAACTTCGTTTCGGTCAAGCGTTTTATAACCTTAGCATCGGTTGCTGTCGCTGCCCTCGCTAAGTAACAAAACGTTTCACCATACTAAAAAAAGACCCGTTGGGGTCTTTTTTTAGTATGGTGCCCTGAAGAAGACTGACCTGCGGTTTGCATGCAAATCCTCGGCCGCTTCGTCGTCGCTCGGCTAACGCCTCACCGGCATACTTCCGTCTGCCTCTCCTCCTAGTCAAACTTCCTCTTGGAAGTTCGAGCGGTCTTACAATATACCATAGTTGATGAATTGTTGAACTCTTTAATAATAAACTGCAAAGAAATAAATAGGGCAAAAGTTTAGAGTCCTGTCTTTGTTTTTGTGTAAAACTTTTTTGATTTTTTTATACACAAATAATTTAGTGTCAATTCTGTTATACACTATTTTATTTGTGTATAACTTCACCCTTAAATGTTATACACAAAATCCTATTTGATAATAACTTGACTTATTTGTATATATTTTATATATTAACTATATATCTGTGTTGAAAATTTACAAAGAATGGTATTTATATGTTAATAAGTTTTAAATTTAGTAACTTTAAGAGCTTTAAAGATAAGGTTGAATTTACTACAGAGCCATTAACAAACAATGGAGATATATCTAATGAGATTGAAACAGGATATAAGAAATCTCCATATTTGTATAGAACATCTGCAATTTTTGGGGCAAATGCATCAGGTAAATCAAATTTTATTGAAGCTATGCTCTTCTTTAAAATGTTAGTGATTAGAACATATAGAAATTCTACCACTTCTAAATTTAATATACCTGTATATAAATTAGCTAAAAATAACAAAAATACTACTTTTGAAGTAGAGTTTTTAAAAGATGGATATGTTTTTAGATATTTTGTTGAATTAAATAATGATTCTATCCTTAAAGAAGAAGCTTATTATAATGAAACCTCAGGAGAAGGTAGGGAAAAATGTTTGTTTAAAAGGACTGATAAGGATTTTAATAGTCCTTATGGGATAGATAAAAATCTTGCAATGCAGACAATTAATACAAGATTGCTGATTGGAGATTTGGTTAATAATAAAAATTATCAGGATAAGTTTGTATTAGCAATTTATAATTGGTTTGCTGAAGATTTATTGACATTATTTAATATTTCTATTTTAGCCTTTGCTGTTGATATAGATGAAAATAATGTTGATAGAATATCTAAATTTTTAAACAAAGCTGATATAGATATTGTTAATTTTGTTCTTAAAGATGGCAAAATTTATGCAGTTCAGAAAGATGAGAATAATAATGATGTTCTTTTTGATTTTAAAGAAGAAACATCTTTGGGAACTAAAACACTTATTGCTGTATCAAAATTTGTTGATGATGCTTTGACTAATGGGAAAGTTTTATTTGTGGATGAGTTAGATACAGCCTTACATCCTCATTTGGTTAGACATTTAGTTAGATTATTTAATAATCCAGAAACAAATCCTAAAAAATCTCAACTAGTATTTACATCCCATGCACATTATCTGATGGATGGAGAACTTTTAACCAGAGACCAGATTTGGTTTATTGGTAGGGAAAAAGGATTAGCAAGTGATTTGTATTCTTTGAGTGATTTTAAAGAGGTAAAAAGAAGAAAGGCAACTTTTTACAATGAATATATGTATGGAATTTTTGGTGCAGTACCTAATGTTTCTGAGGATTAATTATGAGCAGACAACATAGAAAAGAAAGACAATTAAGACCTTTACATTTATTCATATGTGAAGATTCTAAATCTTCTAAGTATTATCTTCAAGGATTAGGAAAAGATAGGGGTATTAACATCAAAGCAGAAAATGCTTATGGGACAAGTCCTCAAAATGTTTTTGAGACAGCTTTGGACAAGAAAAAATTATTTTCTGATAGTGAGTTTGTTAATATTTATTGCCTCTTTGATAAGGATGATTGTCCTGATGATGAATTCAAAAGGGTAGTACAAAGATGTAGGAAAGCAGGTTTTACTGATGCTGTTTCTATTCCCTGCTATGAATATTGGCTTTTATTGCATTTGAGAAAAACTAATCAGTTTTTTAGAGATGCAAAAGAATGTTGTGTGACATTCAAAAATGAATACAATAAAAAATTTAACACAGCCTATGAATTGCCTCAACTAAAAGCTAAACTAGATATTTTTAATGATTTAAAAGATGGTTTTGATTTTGCTATAAAAAATGCAGAAGAGTTAGATTTGGATGAAAACTCTAATCCTTATACAAATATGCATAAGGTTTTAAAGAGAATCCTATAAATTCATTTGTTTCTAGGTAAGGTGGAGTGAAGAAAAAACACCAACTCCACCTTGTCTGTTTCTGTACAGTTTTTGAGCATCCTAAAAAAATCTATCATGCAAAATTTTAAAAAGGAGCCCTTTTTTTATTTTTTTGAAAAAAATTTATTAAAACTAGGCTTTTTGATAAATATATGTGAATGAGTTTCAATAAGTATATAATAATCCATTAATATCTCCAACATTGATAGGATGTTGGAGTTTAATTTTTTAGATATGCATACAAAGTAGGTCTTGAAATTTGATATTTCCTAGCTAATTCAGATAAAGAAACTTTTTGAGAGTTAGCTAATTCTCTCAATTCTGAAATCTCTTGAGGAGATAATTTATGCTTTCCTCCTTTGTATTTTCCTTTGAGCTTGGCAAGTGCTATTCCTTCTTTTTGTCTTTCAAGAATTAAAGACCTTTCTAGTTCTGCAACAGCACCAAGCATTGTCATCATCAGTTTTTGATAAGGGTCATTTTTTCCAGATTCAAAAGTAAGGTTCTCTTTGTGGAATTTTACAGTTACTCCTTTTGAAGTAATTTCTTCCACCAAATTTAACAAATCTCTAGTGTTTCTTGCAAGCCTGTCCATAGAATGCACATTGATGATGTCTCCAGCTCTAATGATGGAGAGCAATAATTCCAGTTGAGGTCTATTTCTGTCCTTACCTGACAATTTATCCTCAAACTCCCTATCACATTTTATGTTTAACAACTGTCTTTCTGTATTCTGCTCTATTGTTGAAACTCTCTTATAATTGAAAATCATATTGCCACCTGTAAAGTTAAAATCTTAAACATAACTTTACATTAAATAAAAACTGTAAAATTGTCAAGTGTTTTGATTTCAACTTTACAGTTTTGAAATTGTTAAATTAGCCTCTACCTTATCTTTACAGTAAATAAAGCTACAAAAGATACATTTTGTTGCATTTTTGTATCAATACTCATCAGACAGCATCACAGTCATCACTCTTCTAGTCTTGGTGCTATCATATGGTGCAGAAGAATGATATTTCAATTCAGTATCATAATAGTCAATTTTCCATATGATTTTGTAATTTTTGAAATTAATAATACCAAAATCTTTTTCCAAATATGGATTATTATTCTCATTAAACCCATCATAAAAACTAATAGCTCTCAGAATTTGAAACAAATCATAATTAGAAAAAATTGACATCCCTTGGGAATACATAATTTCTCCATTTCTATGGAAAACTCTCAATAAATCATTGAGATTCTGTATTCTTTTTAATTGTTCTGAACTATACATAAAAAAATCTCCCTTATTTTCAAGAGAGATTTTAACCAGAATTTTTAGCTCTGTCAGGTCCATAAATAGATTATTTAAATGTAATCACTGACAATATCTCTAAATCTATTAAAGAAATTAATTATTTTTTCTAATACTGTTGTCCTCTTAATTCCTCTATCATTATTTTTAGTAAATAAAGAAACTGGGGGTAAAATTTTATTAATTGCTGTACCTGTTGTAGGAACAAACCCATCCCTAAAGGCATTTTCAATAAATTTATAGGTTTCCTCTTTATTTAATTTTTCATCTTCTATAATTTTATCCAATTCAACTAATTTCTGTTGTCCCACATAGGTTTTCCAATCTTTATCAACATCTGAGCTTGGAGTTAGAGATGCTATAAAATTCATAATCAAATCTTTTTTACTTCTTAATTCCATACTAGAATCAACAGATTTCTCAATATTCACAATGATTTCTTTATCTTTTTGCTCACCAGATTGATATTTTTTAATAAGCATCAAAATATAGTCAATATTGATTTCAACTTGTTTTATTAATTCCATTTCAAAAACAATATCATCATTAATATTATCTTTGTCCTTTTTAGTTTTGTTTCTCCATTCTTCATATAATGAAATATACATACTATGGTAATCTTGAACATCTCTATCAGTTAAGATGCCTCTACCCATAAATTCATCAAATGAAGATAAAATATTTTTAACTCTTAAAATCCCACCATATAGTTTGATAAAGTCTTTTTGAGCTTGCTCACTAACTATCACTTCACCAACAGGGTATTGTTGTTGCAATTCTTCTATTAATTGAGTGTATGGTCTAACAAACTTTCCTTTTTCATCATAATAACCATCACTATAATATTCCTTAAATGTTTTTAATAAAACAATTCCACCTGCCTCTTTATTTCCAAACAGGGCTATGCTTTTATTTGTGGCATCTTCCAAATTCCTAAAGCAAACAATATTTCCATATGTTTTTACAGAATTAAGGATTCTGTTTGTTCTTGAGTATGCTTGCAACAAACCTTGTGATTGGAGATTTTTATCCACCCATAATGTATTCAATGTTGTTGCATCAAACCCTGTCAGGAACATATTAACAACAATAAGCAGGTCAATTTCCCTATTTTTCATCCTTAATGATACATCTTTATAATAATTTTGGAACTTATCACTTGATGTATCATAGGTTGTTCCAAACATTTTATTATAGTCAGCAATAGCTTTTTCCAAAAACTCTCTGCTACTTGCATCTAAACTGTCAGTATTTTCAGGATTTTCATCATCAAAGCAATCAACACTGTTATCATCCCCATTGGGAGCATAGCTATAGATAGTAGCAATTTTTAATTTCTTTTCTGGATGTTCCTTCATTTGTTTTTGGAATTCTGTATAATATAGCTTTGCCATATCAATACTAGCCACACAGAATATAGAATTAAATCCTGTTAATCTAACTTTTGCCTTAATTTCATCCAAGGCTTTTTGATTTTTAGCAGATGCCATTTCTTTAATATTTTGGAGTTTGCTAAATTCATAAGACCTATCATTTCTTTTTGTTTTTTGATTAAAGTGCTCCAAAATATATTCAACCACTCTGGAAATTCTCTCTGGAGCTTGCAGAGCTTTTTCTCTATCTATATTCCAAACTTTGCTGTCAGCAATATTTTCTTGCTCTTTCATTGTGGCAATGTAATCAATTCTGAAAGGAAGAACATTTTTGTCAGCAATTGCATCCACAATAGTGTAAGTATGTAATTTTTCACCAAAGGCTTGCTCTGTTGTTTTCAGCTTTGGATTTCCTCCCTGATAAGCATTTTCTGCAAATATGGGAGTTCCTGTAAACCCAAATAAATGATATTTCTTAAATGCTTTGGTAATATATATGTGTTGCTCACCAAACTGACTTCTGTGACATTCATCAAAAATCAATACCAAATGTTGGTTATAAATAGGATGTTCTTTATTTTTCTTAATAAAACAAGTTAGTTTCTGAATTGTTGTGATGATAATCTTACTCTTACTATCTTCCAACTGTTTTTTCAGAATTGCTGTACTTGTATTACTATTAGCAGCACCTTTTTGGAATTTGTCATATTCCTTCATTGTTTGATAATCAAGGTCTTTTCTGTCAACCACAAATAAAACCTTGTCTATCTCTGGCATATTAGTTGCCAGCAAAGCAGTCTTAAATGAGGTTAAAGTTTTTCCTGAACCAGTTGTGTGCCAAATATATCCACCACCATCAATCTTGCCATAAGTTTTATAGTTGGTAGAGATTTTAATTTTGTTCAAGATTCTCTCTGTTGCCACAATTTGATAAGGTCTCATTACCAAAAGCAACTTATCACTGGTAAAAACACAATATTTAGTCAAGATATTTAAGATGGTGTGTTTGGCAAAAAATGTTTTGGCAAAGTCCATCAAATCTGGAATTACCTTGTTTCTGGCATCTGCCCACCAAGATGTGTATTCAAAACTATTACTTGTTTTTTTGCCACCTTTACTTAACCCATTTTTGCTTTCTTTGATATGGCTATCTCTTGTGGTATTACTGTAATATTTGGTATAAGTTCCATTGGAGATAACAAAAACCTGAATATATTCAAACAAACCACAGCCAGACCAAAAACTTTCTCTCTGATATCTATTGATTTGGTTGAATGCCTCTTTTATATCCACTCCTCTTCTTTTTAACTCTATATGAACCAAGGGTAAGCCATTTACCAAAATGGACACATCATATCTATTATCTTGTGAGCCTTGGTCTGCAACATATTGATTAATGACTTGGAGGGTATTGTTATGAATATTTTTCTTATCAAGCAAATAAATATTTTGGGTTGAGCCATCTTTTTTCTTTAATAATTTTATGTAATCTTCTTGAATTGTATAAGTCTTATCTGCAATGCTATCTGTGGCATTAGCAATATTTTTCTTAAAAAAGGCATCCCATTCTTTATCTTCAAATTTATAATTATTCAGCTTTTCTAATTGTTTTCTTAAATTATTGATGAGGTCTTGTTCTGTATGGATTGGCAAATATTCATAGGCTTGGGCTTCCAATTGTTTAATAAAAGCCTTCTCTAAATCTGCCTCACTTTGATATTTGCTTTCTTTGGTCTTATCACTATCATATTTTGCAACAATAGTGCTTTCCATATTTTCTGCAACCAATCCATACTTTTCCATTATGATACACTCCAATGAAATTTTTCAATAAATCCCTTAAATATTGCTTTAAAGGCTTCTATTTCCTCACTTGTTAATTTACTTGCTTCTATATCAGATAAACTACTATGACTATATAAATTTAATTGTTTTACAAATATTTTCTTATTTTCACTTTCATCTAGCAAAGCACTCCAACAGTCAGAATATCCAAGAAAGTTAGCTGTTTTTTCTAAAAGAGCTCTAAATAAGTTAAAATGATATTTTTGTATATCATTTTTTTGAATAGCATTACATATTTCCTTAAAAATCAAATTATGATATGCAAATGGAGAATCTGATGTTTGTTTATCTAAACACAGTTCATTAGCATCTGTTTTTGACAGCACAAAGCTCTTTTTTTGCCATAGAGGGGTCTTTTCACTATGCAATACATTAAAAAATAAACTATGATGAGTTGTTATTAAGATTTTTAATTTATTATTACCAGAACCCATCAGATTAATTAATTCAATTAGTTCCAAAGCAATTGTAATAATTCTTGTATCATCCATAGATGAAACAGGGTCATCAATTACTATATACTGAATATTGTTAAAAAAATCAGTTGACCTATTTTGTGGAAGTTCTTTTAATGTAGATATTGCAGAACTCAAAATAGTATAAAAAATTGACCAAATAAAAAGACTTTCTTCTCCTCTGGATACTTTTATTTTATCTGCAGCTTCTTCATCACCTGTATGATTTCCAAATGTAATGCTTTCATTAGCTATATCAAAAACAGGTTCAATTTTAGAATTTGTCAGCTTTTTGAAATTATCAATTATTTCTCCATCAAGACCTTCATCATTGATAAGTTTAGCCAACCAAGACTTTTTATTTATCTTGAGTATAAGATTTTCATTATCCCAATGAAAAAAATCTTCTACAAAAGCATTATAACATAAAACATTAGCAGGATATTGTTCACAAAATAACTTTGATAGTCTTGTTTTCCCTGATGTATTACAAGCATATAAAAGAGCAACCTTAATTTTATCTGGCTTTTTAGTTGTATCTAACTCTGACTTGATATTACTTAAAAGTTCATCAAAATTCATTTTATACAGCCTCTTTAAATGTTAGTAGCTTATTCCTATAATGCTCATATTGCTGCCTTCTGGCATTGATTTCTGCAGGAATTCCAATACTAATATCATTCACCAAAGCATCAAATTTATCTAAAATACTGATAATTCTTTTCTGTTCATCTAATGATGGAACTGGAACTATGGGCTTTTCCAATATTTCATAAGATATGAAAGGCTGAGACCCTTCTTTTGCTTGTTCCATAAAGTTTTGCAAAAGAAGTAAATAATAGCCATATTGAGGTAAAACTTCTTTATTTTTTAGTTTACAAATAACTCCATTGTATGTAACAAAATGTTTTCCATATCCATAATTTACAATCCCAGCATAAGCCCCAATATGCCCAATTACAGGAGAATCTTCACTATTATATTCATAATGAGTTCCAACAATACCATTACTGCCATACACAGGATACTCTCCTCCTCTTGTTGGAATGGTATTTCCTTTTCCATATTTAAACTCATAAATATCAGATAGTGGTAAAAACTTAATATCTCCTCCCTTCATATTTTCAGGAGACAGCAATTTGTTTCTATAATATTCATACTGCTGCTTTCTTTTTTCTAATTCTTTTTCTAATTCTTTTTCTAATTCAGAAAAGGCATCCAATATTCTAGCTATCTCTTCCTGAACTGGCATTGGAGGAACAGGGATTTTTATTTTAGAATAGTTTGAAATCCATTGTCTTGAATGGTCCAATGTTGAATATTTTATTGTTTTCATTGCAAAATAGACATATTTAAAACAAATATCTTGTTTAGGTCTTAACATTTTCATAGCAGAAGACTTTACCTTGAAATCAAAATCCACCCAATGAAATGAAGTTGTAAAATCATCAAAAATAATTACAGGATTACTTTTGCTTGCTGTATATATACCATCTGTTTCAAATGTATATCCTAAGATAAAGGTCTGTCCTGCTGTTAAAACAGGAGTTCCTTCATTTTCATACCTTGTAGATTTTACAATATATTTAGAAGGTTGTTCATACCCTAAAACTTCACCCAATTCTTTATACTCAACCCCATTAGGACAATGCTGCTTGATTAAATCTTCTATCTTACTCATCTTTATTGCCCTCCATCTTAAAAACTTTAAGAAACTTATTTCTTAAATCTGTATCTAACTTGGCATTTTTTACTTCTTGAAGAAGACTATCCAGTTTATTAGTAAATTTATCTTCTTTTTTTCCCCATAAATTTTTAACTGCTTTTGCCTGTCCTTCTATGGATATATGATTATTATTTAGAAAAGCATACAATAAATCATAAACTCTTCTTACAGAACTATATATTTCATCATCAAATAAAACTTTTGAATCTTCTGTCAGTTTATTAAATTTTGCACAGTAATCTTTTAATTCTTTACATATGACATATGGACTTCTATGCTTATTGCAATTCAGCAACTTAAACAAATAATCATAAAATGATGTATAGAACTCTAATCTGTGAGGATATAAAGCATTCCACTTTCTGATTGCATCTTCTTTTTCTTGCTGTTTTATTCTCTGATTTTCATCTTTTTTTCTGTTTTTATTTTCCCTAATGTAAGATTTTACTGATAAACACAAAGCAATCACAGATGTAATTGCTACTAATATATCAGCAATGCTTGAAACAGATAAATCAGTTATCATATTCCACAAATAGCAACAACAATCAACCATTAAGCCACTCCCTCCAAATCAGCAACAATGGCATCTATTTGAACTCTTAATTCATTTTGTTTGGCAACAATCTCAACCAAGGAAGCATTTAACTCTTCAATATTGACCACTTCTCTTGTATCTTCTTGCTCTACATAAGAGGAAACTGAGATATTATAATCATTTTTGCCAATCTCATCATTTGAAACCAGCTTAGCAAAATGGTCCTTATCTGCTCTTTCTATATAGGCTGTTAAAATCTTTTCAATATTTTCATCTGTTAGTTTGTTTTTATTACCTGAATGTATAAATTCATTGCTGGCATCAATGAACAAAACAGCATTGTCCTTTTTGCTTTTTTTCAAAACAATAATACAAGTGGCAATAGATACACCAAAAAACAAATTGGCTGGCAGCTGAATAACACAATCAACAAAGTTATTATCTATGAGATATTGTCTGATTTTCTGCTCTTTTCCACCCCTATACAAAACTCCTGGGAACTCTACTATGGCTGCTGTACCAGAAGTTGCCAACCAAGATAGCATATGCATTGTAAAAGCAAGGTCTGCCTTGCTTTTGGGAGCTAAAACACCTGCTGGAGCAAATCTTTCATCATTTATCAGCAGTGGATTGTCATCACCTTCCCAAGAAATTGAGTAAGGAGGATTAGACACTATAGCCTCAAAGGGTTCATCATCCCAATGTTTGGGGTCTGTTAAAGTATTTCCACAAGCAATATCAAATTTTTCATAATTTATATTATGCAGAAACATATTGATTCTACATAAGTTATAGGTAGTAATATTAATCTCTTGTCCATAGAAACCTTGTCTTACCTTATCTGGTCCCAAAATTTTGGCAAACTTCAACAACAATGAACCAGAGCCAGCACAAGGGTCATAAACCTTATTAACCTCAGTTTTGAAATTGCCTTTTTTACTTGTGTCAACCAAAGTTAGTTTGGTCAAAAGGGTTGAAACTTCTTGAGGGGTGAAGAACTCACCACCAGATTTTCCTGCATTACTGGCATACATTGTCATCAGATATTCATAGGCATCTCCAAATGCATCTATGCTATTATCTGTAAAATTCCCTAATTTTAAATCACCAATGGCATCTAAAATCTTGACCAACTTGTCATTTCTTTGAGGAACTGTTGCTCCTAGTTTATTGCTATTAACATCCACATCAGCAAATAAACCCTTAAAATCTTCTTCACTAGGTGTACCTTGGCTAGATGCCTCAATGTTTTTAAAAATAGCAGACAGAGTTTGATTCAAATTATCATCATTTTGGGCTTTTTTTCTAACATTGCAGAACAATTCTGATGGTAAAATAAAGAAGCCTTTATTGATAACTATTTGTTCTTTACCTAGAATTGCCTCATCATCAGACATAGAGGTGTAATCAAAATTTAGTTCCCCTGCTTTATGTTGCTCTTCATTAATAAAGGAGGTTATATTTTCACTGATATATCTGTAAAATAAAATTCCCAAAACATATGATTTGAAATCCCATCCATCAACAGAACCCCTTAAATCATTAGCAATTTGCCAAATAACTCTGTGTAATTCTGCTCTTTCTTGCTCTCTAGCCATATCAATTCCCTACAATTTTAATTATATTTTGGGAAATTATAACAGCTATATATTGAGATTCACTTAATTTTTACAAAAAAAATCAGTATTTTTTCATACTGATTTTACAATTTATTTTTTCTCCAAATCCCTCAAGACTTCCATTGTGTTTGATATTTTTGTAATTTCAGCAATATCAAATACATCAAACTGATAGGAAGTACAGGTTGCCCCCATATAGGCATTAAAAAATTTCAGGATTGCCATATTATATAATTGGGAGTTGAATGTAGCCACCATCATTGGTGTTATACCCAAATCATTAGAAATATTTGGGTTTGCTCCTTTTTTTAGTAAATATTCTATCATTTTTCTGTTGTTTCTTTTTACAGCTAAAAGCAAAGCTGTTTCACCTCTTGCAGAGGTTTGATTAATGTTACAGCCCATTTCCAAAATCCTATCTATAACTACTGTTTTCTCTACATTGGCTATATTAGGATTTACCACAATCATATGAAGAGGTGTATAGTCATCCAGATGCTCATATTTCATAGAAGTTCTGTCTATTACTTTCAGAAGTTTTGTGAAATCAGAACCTATTAAAAACTGCATCAGGAAAGGCTCTTTATCAAATAATTCTTCAAATTGATAGAATGTTTCATACTCAGAAATTTCCTGCAAATCTTCCAACATTTGAGCCAATTCTTTATCCTTTTTCATATAATTGGGAATTGGTTTAGGAGAATTTAATATCAAATCAATTTTATTTATTAATTGGTCAAAATTAATATCATTTCTCATCTCAACTCCTTTTGACATAACTTATTTTTAATTAACAGGTGCAATTGAGTTTGAATTTCAGGATAAATTTTTTGAACATTTAATTTATACAACAAAAATGATAAAGCTCTTAAACTTGGTTTTTTATTGAGGTATTTCAACACACTTAAGTATGGAGGACATTTGTTCAAATAATTTTTACTGAAATTTCTGTAACTTTTTATTAGCTTTTCTGATTTTAAATTGTTAGCAATCTGATACAAATATTGTAATTCATCATTCATTTTAACTCCTTGATTTTATGATATATATATTTATCAGGAATTAGATATTAACAAATTATCATAAAAATTTTCAGATTTGAATATATAGTTAAACCAATTTTTGTCATATAACTTTTCTAAAAATACTGTTCCACTTTGAATCACTGTTCTCCAAAGTATTGAAATAACATTTTCTTCATCATATATAAACTCATCATTTATATTTTCTTTAAGGTGATGAATTGCCAAATGTATATGGATATTAGATTGTTGATGCTCAATAACAGCAACATATTTCATCTTCCTGTATTTTGATGCATCTCTACCAAGATTGAACTGACAATATAACTTCCAAAATTCTATCAATTTGTTTTCAACTGATGATTTTACAAAATTACCATTATAATTTTTAGGATTGAGATTCAAAGTTAAGGCTAAATTATATTTGTTACTATCTTGAGTAAAAGTCTTAATAAGACCATCTCTCATTCTTTCTAAATTGTAATTTTTATAATAATTATCAGATTTGTTAGTATGACAATTATTTAATTCCAATTTTTTCAAATTTTTAATTTCATTATGAATTTTAATACTTTGTTGTTTTAAATCTTGTTGTTGAATTTTTAGTTCATCTAATTTTGTCTGTTCAGATGTTTTAGTTAAATTATTTATTATAATATTTTTATCTATAAGTGTTTGTTTTAATTCATTTAAATTGTTAATTATCATTTTTAATCCTTAATTATATTAGATAATAATATTTGAATGCTGCATTATCACTAAAGCAACCTATATATTATTGAATTTGTTGAAAAAATATAATATCTAAAAGTCTATCATATTTTGTTAAAATTATTTATCAAAACTATACAATAAATCTTTTCTTAAAATCAAAAATAAAATGAAAGAAATTTTTAATTCATAAAAACCTTGACTTTTGAATTTGATTAATATACAACTTGAGTTAGATGTTGGAGTACTGGCATCTCTATTCTCTATTTCTTCAGAAATAGTAGTGATTCAAAAACTGAAAATAAAGATCTTACAAAGGGTTATGTTGCCCTTTGGGTTTTTGATAACTGCTATTTTATTGGAGAAATTATGACAATTATAGGTTTCAATTTAAGAGAATTAAAAAAAGAGAATAGACTTAAGTTTCAAGAAAAAATTTTCAAAAATGGTCTCAAAGTAGGATATAGTTATCCTGCTATTACTTTGGTGCAAACAGGTATTAGCCTATGGGATTATCAAATAATTCTTATAGGTCATACCTGTTTTATATTTAAAAACCAATCTTCAAAACTAAATCATCAAACTAGCTATAAGGCAGCAAATGCCCAAACTAGCATTAACCTCAAAGGATAATGGCTATGTTTGGAAGCAAAACTTTAAGTAAAAAGGAGTTAAAATCAACAGAAGTTGGAGATGATGTATTTCAACTGTTGATGTTGTTGTTAGATATTGAAGTAAGAAATCAAAGGGGAAAATAGGTATGGATGCAGTGTTATTAGCAAGAGTATCCACAGAAATGCAGGAAGATGGCTTTTCTTTGGATGCTCAATTAGAAAGAATGAGAAAATATTGTGCAAGACAAAATTTGAATATTATTAAAGAATTTAATATTACAGAGAGTTCAACTAGGGGAAAAAGACCCAAATTTAAGAATATGCTATCTTTCATAAAAGAAAGAAGAAAAACTGTTGCAATCATTGTAGATGCAGTGGATAGATTGCAAAGAAATTTTTCAGAAACTACTTTTTTAGATTCAATGTTAAAAGCTGGGAAGTTAGAACTACATTTTCTGAGAGAAAATATGATATTGAATCAATCATCAAAAAGCAGTCAGAAAATTTTGTGGGATATGTGTGTCCTGATGGCTAAATCCTATGTGGGTAGTTTGTCTGATAATGTAAAGAGAAGTGAAGAGAAAATGCTGAATGAAGGGCTTCTTCCAGGTCCTGCACCCATAGGTTATTTGAATTCTAAAGAAGATGGCAAGAAAACAATTATTATTGATCCAGAGAGAGGACCTTTGGTGAAAAAATTATTTGAGGAATACTCTACAGGGTTGTTCTCTATGGATGAGCTTGTAAAAAAAGCAAAACAATGGGGCTTGAGAAATAAGAGGTCTGGGAAGCCAATCACCAAAGCTCAATTTGCTGATATTTTGATGAATCCATTTTATTGTGGAGTGATGTTTTATAATAAAAACTATTACCCTCACATTTATGAAAAATTGATTTCCCAAGATTTGTTTGATAAATGCACAGAAGTTAGAACTGGCAGATTTAAAAGAACAGCCAAAAGAACTAAACAGCCATTCCTGCTGTCTGGATTAGTCAGATGCAAGCACTGTGGATGTCTTCTCTCTCCTTATATGAAAAAAGGAAAATATGTGTATATGAGGCATACATCTCCTGATGGGTGTCAGCACACCCCAAATATTGGAGAAAATATAATTGTGAGAGAAGTGCAGAATCAGTTGCAGTCTATTCAATTTTCTGATGAGCAGAAGCAAGATTTGCAAAAAAAGTTAAAAACAGCTTATGAGAAAAAGTATGGAAACAACAAATATCAACTTGAGAAGTCCAAAACTGAACTTGATGATTTAAAAGAAAATCAAGCAAAACTCTTGGATTTGTTGATTGCTGGAACTATTACTGATGTTGTATATAAAGAAAAAAATAATCAATTTGAGCAAAAGAAAGCTCAATTGGAGACCACTATTAGAGAAATGGCTGAGCCTGATGATTCTCTGGATAAAGCTATTGATAATGTATTGAATTTCAGTCAAAATTCTTTTGAAATTTTTAAAAGTTCTCAAATTGAGGAAAAAAGAAGGATTTTAAATTTTGTGTTTGAGAACTTTTTTATGGATGGAAAAAATGTAGAAATTTCAATGCATAAACACTTCAAGCTCCTATCAAAAATAGGAGCTTGTCAAGATTGGTGCCCTGAAGAAGACTCGAACTTCCACGAGAAAACTCTCATAAGTACCTGAAACTTACGCGTCTACCAATTCCG
>CALXWB010000017.1 GCA_944392225.1 uncultured Alphaproteobacteria bacterium
TGAAAATTGCTATTGCTTCTGATCATGGTGGTTTTGAACTTAAACAAAACCTCATTAATCATTATAAAAATCAAGGAATTATCCTTGAAGATTTGGGCACAAACTCAACCCAATCTTGCGATTATCCCGATTTTGCCGATAAAATGGCTCAGGTCATTTTGTCCCACAATGCCGATTTGGGAATCCTTATCTGCGGAACAGGAATCGGAATCTCCATTGCTGCTAATCGCCATAAGGGAATCCGCGCCGCGCTCCTTTATGATGATTTTACCGCAGAAATGGCGCACAAACACAATAATGCCAATATCATCGTTTTTGGCGGTCGCACCATGAAGCCTGAAGATGTTATCAGAAGAATCGATATCTTCCTTCATACCACTTATGAAGGTGGTCGCCACCAACAACGCCTCGACAAACTTGATGATTAGGAGAAACTTATGGATTTTGAACAAAAACTTTCTGCCGAAGACCCGGATATTTATCAGGCCATTCAAAATGAGCTTAAACGTCAACAAGAGCAAATTGAGCTGATTGCCTCGGAAAATATTGTCTCCAAAGCCGTGTTGGAAGCACAAGGCTCCATTCTCACCAATAAATATGCCGAAGGCTATTTTGCCAAACGTTATTACGGTGGTTGCGAGTTTATTGATGTGGTGGAAAATTTGGCAATAGATCGTGCTAAAAAGCTCTTCAATGCTCAATTTGTTAATGTTCAGCCTCATTCCGGCTCACAAGCCAATACCGCTGTTTATGTGGCTTTGCTCCAACCAAATGATACCATTATGGGTATGTCTTTGGATGCCGGCGGGCACTTAACTCATGGTGCCAAGGTCTCTTTCTCCGGCAAGTGGCTTAATGCCGTTGGTTATGGCGTTTCCAAAGACACGGGCTTGATTGATTATGACCAAGTGGAGCGTTTGGCCATAGAAAATAAACCCAAACTCATTATTGCCGGCGGTTCGGCTTATCCGCGTCAGGTGGACTTTGCTCGTTTTCGCGAAATTTGCAATCGGGTAGGGGCTTATTTGATGGTGGATATGGCTCACTTTGCCGGTCTGGTCGCCGGCGGGGTTCACCCCGATCCGCTTGAATTTGCCGATGTGGTGACCACAACCACACACAAAACACTTCGCGGCCCAAGAGGCGGTATGATTTTGACCAACAATCCCGAGATTGCCAAAAAAATCAATTCTGCCATTTTCCCAGGGACGCAGGGCGGACCTTTGATGCACGTGATTGCAGCCAAAGCCGTCTGCTTCAAAGAAGATTTGACCGATGAGTTCAAAGCCTATGCCGCGCAAGTGATTAAAAATGCCAAAGCACTTGGTAAGCGTTTGCAAGAACGTGGGCTCGATTTAGTGTCCGGCGGAACAGATACTCACTTGATTTTGGTTGATTTGCGACCCAAAAAATTAACCGGCAATATTGTTGCCCAAGCTTTGGAAAGAGCGCATATGACCTGCAATAAAAATGCCATTCCTTTTGATCCCGAAAAACCAACCGTGACTTCAGGAATCCGTCTCGGTTCTCCGGCGGCGACCACACGCGGCTTCAAAGAGAAAGAATTTGTTCAAGTGGCCGATTGGATTGCCGATGTGATGGATTCTCTTGTTAACGGAACTTCAGAAATTGTCATTCCTAAAGTGAGAGATAAGGTTGTTGAACTTTGTGATCAATTTCCGATTTATAAAGATTTGTAAAAATAAAAAAAACAGCCTGTTTTTTACAGGCTGTTTTTTTAAGTGTAACCAGAAAACAAAGATTTTATTTGATCAGTTTTCTGACCTGGCTTTGGCTCGGTGCTTTAACGGTTTTACCATCCTTGTCGTAAGCTGTAATTTTTACGCGGCTCCAGTAGGTGATTTTGCCGTCTTTCAGCATTGGTTTTTTTGCATTTTTACTGTTCAGCGTGATGTATTTTTCACCGTCAAGCAGCAGCATTTCATTCTCAACCGGGATTACAACAGCACCTTGCTTGTTGTAAACACCGTGCTTGCCGGCTTGCTGAACTTGGACTAAACCGTTTGCATCTACAGTATACGCTTCGACGTTGTCAATCAGACCTTTTTCTTGAGGAAAGTAGACTTTAAAAGTCCTACCGTTCTTTCCTTCAAAACAGCCGTTTTGCGCATTGTAAGTAATGGCTTGACCATTTTGCATCACTTCTTTGCCGTCGGTTGTGAGAACTTTGTAGCTAGCTCCTTGTTGAACAACGAAAAAGCCAGATACAAACTCAATTTTGTCGTAAACGTCCGGCAAAACAACTTCGTCTTGCAGATTTTTCACACCAAAACTTTCCGGCGTATCAGATAGGTTAAAGAGAACATAATCTGTGGTTCCAGCCAATGGGGCCTTTGTTTCTTTCGGACCACAAGATACCAAACACAAAACTGCGGCGATTATCGCCAAAAAACTAAATTTTTTCATAATAAAAATATTTAATTAAACATAAAGTTAACTGTTCTATTTTCCTGTTATCACAATTTTTTTTGATAATCAAGCAATTTTTAGCCAAATTTTAAGGAATTTGACTTAAAATTTGGCATATTTTTAGAGGAGTGAATATGCTTAAAATTAATGCAAAAAAAATTGCCGAGATTGTTTGCTCGGCTTCAAATGTTGTGGATGTGGATATTGAAAATATTTCTACCGACAGCCGTAATATCATCAAAGGGGATATGTTTGTTGCTCTTAAAGGTGAAAAATTTGATGGGCATGATTTTGTTGCCGATGTTATCAATAAAGGGGCAGCCGTTGTTTTGGTCGATCATCTGATCAAAGAAGCTCCTGCCGTGCGACAAATTGTGGTTTCGAACACTTTGGAGGCATTTGGCAAAATCGGCGCTTATGTGCGTTCTTTCTATAAAGGAACGGTTATTGCCTTAACGGGAAGCTCCGGCAAAACCACCACTAAAGAAGAGCTCAAATTTCTCTTGTCAAAATTTGCTCCTGTTTATGCAACGCCTTCCAATTATAACAACTTTATCGGTGTTGCCAAAACCCTTTGTGATATGGATATGAATGCAAAATATGCCATTGTGGAAATGGGTATGAGCGCTCAAGGCGAACTTATAAAAAAATCAGATTGGGTCAAGCCGGATATGGCTATTGTGACCAATGTTTATCAAATGCATAGAGAGTTTTTCCCAAGTTTTGAGGCTATTGCCGAAGCTAAAGCCGAAATTTTTACCGGCTTGAAAAAAGGCGGCACGGCCTTTATTAATGAGGACACAAATTTTGCCGACCTTTTGGAAAAACGCGCCCTTGAAAATGGTGCTGAAATTGTTAAATTCGGCAAAAAAAATCACCCCAATGTTCACTTTGAAACTGCCAATATCGGCGAACATTATCTCTACAATGCTTGGTGCACGTTAAGTGTGATTCAAGAACTTGGGCTTGATGTTGAAAAAGCTGCTTCATATATCAAAGATTTTGGCGCTTTGGATGGGCGCGGTAAACTCTGGAAGCTCAAGTTTTCCAAAGGCTCTTATACCCTCATTGATGATAGCTATTCCGGCCAGCCGGAGGCTATGCAGCTTGCTCTTCAGGCTTTGGCTAATATGAAAACTCCGGGACGAAAAATTGCCGTCCTCGGAAAAATGGCCGAGCTTGGCGTGGTGACAAAAGAAAAACATATTAATATCGGCCAAGTGGCTGCACATTCCGGCTTGAATGTTGTTATCGGCGTTTGCCCCGAGATGAAAGATATGTTGGCCCAAATTCCGGCCTCCGTTGAAAAATATTATTTCGAAGATAAAAACGGTTTGGATGACTTTTTGTTAAATAAGTGCTTGCAAAATAATGATACTGTCCTTATAAAAGGAGCAAGATATTCTTCAAAATTGTATCAAGTTACCGACTCTTTGATAAAACAAGGCAGGAGTTAAGTTTATGAAATGTCCGTTTTGCGGCTGTGAAGATACTCAGGTTAAAGATTCTCGCAATGCTGATGATAATACCGCCATTCGCCGTCGGCGCGAATGTCCAGAATGCGGCTCCAGGTTTACTACCTTTGAACGCGTGCAGCTCAGAGAACTAACCGTGGTTAAGAAAAACGGTGAGAAAACGCCTTTTGACAGAGATAAACTGGCGCGCTCAATCCAAATCGCCGTGAGAAAACGCCCGGTGACGCCTGAACGTGTGGAAAAAATTGTCAATTCTATCCAGCGTCAGTTGGAAACATCTGGTGAGTCTGAAATTCCATCAACCACCATCGGTCAACATGTGATGGATGCTCTCTCAACCCTTGACCATATTGCTTATATTCGTTTTGCCTCGGTTTATAAAGATTTTCGTGAGGTCAAAGATTTTGAAGATTTTGTTGAAACCATTGACCAATTGGCAAAGCCCAAACATCAAAACGAAGGAGATGATGAATAATGGCTAAGTTTATTTCTGAAAAAATTAAAATGAAATCAGGTGCACGTTTGGCTGCCGTGCAGGCAACCTATATGATTGAATATGGTCAGTTGCCCGTTGATGAAGTGATTAAAGACTTTGTCAATGGCGAGGTCGGCCGCTATGTGATTGAAGATGAGGGAAATGATCATGAAGAGTTGGTTGAAGTCGGCGCTATGGATAAAACCTATTTTACCGAGCTGACCAAAGGTGTGCATGCCCACAAAGAAGAAATTGAAAAATCATTATCTCATTATTTGAAAGAAGGGCATTCTTTTGAGCGCTTTGACGGCACTTTGCGTGCTCTTCTGCTTTGTGCTACTTATGAATTGGCATACACGCGCAATGTTGATGCCAATGTGCTCATTAAAGAATATGTCGATTTGGCCTATGCATTTTTCACCAAGAATGAACCCAAAATGGTGAATGCTTTGTTAGACCAGATTGCTAAAGAAATCAGGTAAAAATGCAGTAAACGGGAAGCTAGAGCAATTTAGCGTCGTCAAGAAAAATTCACCTACCTCAATGTAGGCTAAAATTTTTCTTGCTCCTAAAATCACTCTATCTTCCGCGTTTCTTGCATTTTTATAAAAGAGGCGGGAAGCTGGAGCAATTTAGCGTCGTCAAGTTGGAAAGAGATGAAAAAATTGTTTTAGTTTTCAATCTGCAAAATAAATAAAAAGGAAAAAGATGGCTGTTTTGAAATTATATGAATATCCACACCCGGTGTTGAAGAAAAAGGCGCAAAAAGTTGACCTTGTTGATGATGCTATGCGCAAGTTTTTGGATGATATGCTCGAGACCATGTATGCTGATGCCGGCGTTGGTTTAGCCGCGCCGCAAGTGGGCGTTTTGCAGCGTGTGGTGGTGATTGATGTGGCGCATGAAGATGAAGAGCTGCATCCATATTATATGGTTAATCCCGAAATTATTTGGAAATCGGAAGAAAAAGTTTGCGGCGAGGAGGGGTGCTTGTCCGTTCCCGAACAACGTGCGGAAGTGGAGCGCTTTGCCGCGGTTAAGGTCAAATATCTGGACTATGAGGGCAAAGAGCAAGAGCTCTTGGCTGAAGGCTTTTTAGCCATTGCCGTTCAACACGAGCTGGACCATTTGGACGGTATTCTCTATATTGACCGAATCAGCCGATTGAAGCGGCAAATGCTTCTTAAAAAGCTTGAGAAAATGCGTAAAGAAAAGGCTCATCAATAAGATGGGCCTTTTTTATATATAAAAAAGGCCAAAAATAGACAAAAAATTCCTCTTGCGGGAGGGGTTGATTTGTGGTATTATCTTTTCTTGTAAAAATAAATCGTTGTTAATTATTATTATTGTCTGCATCGTATGTAAGAAAATGATTCGTATTGAAAAGATGATTTGAAAAAATTTGAGTGTTGCCAAGCTAGCAACCGCCCAACGAGTGAAGTATAGTAGCTCAGGGACCAAAAAACAAATTTGTCAAACATTTTGAGTAGAACGAAAGCCATTTTCCCAGGGATGATGCAGGTTTAAAAAATATACTCCGACTGAGATTCGAAAGAAGGTAAAGTTAGGAGTTACACTATGGCTAATATTACCATAGCTTTTAGTAAAGATATCAGAACGGTCAACGCTTTGGTAGCCGCAGGATATTGCCCCGTTGAATGTTCCTTTGGGGGTATTTCAGTTGTTGATGAGTTAGAACTCGACCATCACGGCGAAAAGTCTCATTTGGAGTCCGTAGCAATACGGGCTTATAGAGATTATTTCGGCAAGCGTGCCTCAGATCCTCGTTTTGTTATTAATCACATCGATGCAGACAGCATCTTTGCGGTGGCAAGTCTGGCAGGGCTTTTGCCGCACCCATCGGCTGCCAAAAATATGCCTGTCTTCTTACAGAAGACATGGGGGCAGGATTTACTGCCTCTGGCAGAGACGATTGCGGTGATGGATACCGACCCGATTGGGCGCGATATCATCGCAATGCCGATGGGTAATGTTCTCGCGGCTTGGAACTCATTGTTTGGCGAAAATGCCAATAGTGAGTTGGCGGCCTATGCTGCCGTTGAGGGCTTCCGTCGTCTGTTGACGCAGCCGTCCGCCCAGGTGTTTGTTGCTGCGGCTGAAAACGCTGAAAATCAGCGTCGTGAAGCAGCTCTTGCTGATCTTCGCGAACACGGTGAAAAGGTAGGCAACGTGATGACCATCAGTGGCAGCCGTGTGTTCGGCTTTGCCGAATGGTATGGCCGCAACGTTGAGGCAGGTGCTCCGAATGAAGCTGCCGGTTGGGATAACCCAGTCGTGGTTTCTTGGTTTGGGGAGAACAAGAACCTTGTCCTCGCGGCTCCAAACAAGGCCGTGGCTGAAGAGCTTCTCGGCGAAGGGGGCATGATGAACGTCTTTAAGGCGCTCAATGCCCACTACGGACTTGCCGAAGGGAGCGGATGGGGCGGCCGTGAGGCTATCGGTGGATCGCCTCGTGGCCAACAAATGACAGAGGCGGACCTTGAAACCGCGGTTTCAATTATCAATCAACTGATGAAGAAATAATCTTCTTTCATCAGTTGGAAAGAGAGGTGTTTTTGCACCTCTCTTTTTTTTGTGTCCTTTTGTGCTTGCTTATTTATTGAAAATTTCTACAATAAAGCAAATTGAATAAGGAGACTATTTATGAAAGTTGTTTTTATGGGAACGCCGGATTTTGCCGTGCCGGTTTTGGAAAATTTGGTGAAAGAACATGATGTGGTTTGTGTTTATACGCGTGCGCCGAAAGAGGCCGGTCGCGGGCATAAAGAAACCAAAACCCCCGTGCATCTTAAAGCCGAAGAGCTTGGCATTGAAGTCCGCACGCCCAAAACCTTGCGCAACCCCGAGGAACAACAAAAGTTCAAAGATTTGCAGGCCGATGTGGCGGTGGTGGCCGCTTATGGCCTTATCTTGCCTAAAGAAATTTTGGAGGCTTTCCCTTATGGTTGCTTGAACACGCACGCTTCTTTGTTGCCGCGTTGGCGCGGGGCGGCACCGATTCAGCGCGCGATTGAAGCCGGTGACAAAAAGTCCGGCGTGACGATTATGCAGATGGACGAGGGGCTTGATACCGGCGATATGTTGCTCAAAGGTGAGGTGGAAATCACCGATACCACAACCGGCGGCGAACTTCATGACGCACTTTCCAAAATCGGTGCGGATTTGATTATGGAAGCTTTGCGCAACTATACTTCCATCAAACCGCAAAAACAAGATGACAGCCAATCTTGCTATGCCGCAAAATTGGAAAAAGAAGAAACACATTTGGATTGCTCCCAATCTGCCGAAGTTTTGGAGCGCAAAATCAGAGCTTTTAATCCGTTTCCCTCAACCTATTTTGAATATAAGGGTGAGCGCTTCAAAGTTTATGAAGCCGAGGCTTTGATGGCTGATTCCGGCTATGCTCCCGGCACAATTATTCCTAACGACAGCGGCTTGTTGATTGCCTGCGGAGAGGGTATGCTCTTTATCACCAAAATTCAACGCCAGGGTAAAAAAGCCATGCCGATTGAAGAACTTTTGCGCGGTTTCCAGTTTGTGCCGGATGAAATGGTGGCTTAAGCCTTGCAACAATTTGCAAAAATATGTGTGTCGTGAAGTGATAAAAAAATCTTGTCCTTCACGACATTTTTTTTATACTAAATCCATATTAAAATTTTGGGAGAAAAATTATGGGAAATAAATTGTTCGGAACCGACGGTGTGCGCGGCGTGGCTAATGTTTATCCGATGACGGCGGACTTTGCGATGAAGCTGGCTTTGGCTTGTGCCGAAACCGTCTGCACCAACAAAAAACGCGTGGCCATCGGCAAAGATACACGCATCTCCGGCGATATGCTTGAGGCAGCTCTTTCGGCCGGATTTACAGCCAAAGGGGTGGATGTTATCCGCTTAGGCGTTTTGCCGACACCGGCTGTGACTACCGTTACGCCCAAACTCGACGTTGATATGTCGGTGATGATTACCGCTTCTCATAACCCTTATAAAGACAACGGAATCAAACTGATTGCCGCAGACGGTGAAAAATTTGCCGATACGGTTACGGCCGAGCTGGAAGCCAAAATTGAAGCCAATAATTTTTCTTATGATGAAGATTCTTTGGGACGTATTCATGATGAACACAAAGCCATTGATGAATATGTTAAGCTTGCCAAATCAGTTGTGAAAAACGGTGCCAATCTCAAAGGCCTTAAAATTGTTGTTGATTGTGCCAACGGCGTTTTCTCAAACATTATGCCGGAGGTTTATCAAGAGCTCGGCGCTGAAGTTGTTGCTTTAAGTTGTTCTCCTAATGGATTGAATATCAACAAAGATTGTGGTTCGATGCATCCGCAAAATATGATGGATAAAGTCAAAGAAGTTCAGGCAGATTTAGGCATTGCCGCAGATGGAGACGGGGACAGAATCATCGTATCCGACGACAAAGGCGAGAAGGTGCCGTCTGAGCAAATCATCGCGTTCCTTGCGCAAAATATGCAAGCAGGAGGCTCCCTTAACGGTCGCGCCGTGGTTTCAACCGTGCTTTCCAACACCGGCCTGGAGCGCTTTGTTAAAGAAACTCTCAAATTGCCTTATTACAGCACGCCGGTCGGGGAGCGCCATGTGGTGGCCAAGATGAAAGAAATCAACGGTGCCGTCGGCGGAGAGGAATCGGGACATGTGGTGGCTTATGACTATTGCAAATCGGGTGATGCGCTCATTGTTTCTTTGCTCCTTTGCCAATATCTCTTAAAAGCGCACAAAAAAATGAGCGAGATTTTTCCGCTTTTTACCATGGATCCGTTTGAGTTTGTCAGCCTGCGTTTTAATTCTCGCGAGCAAGTTAAAGAAGTGGTCAAAAGACCTGAAATTTTGAGTTTGATAGAAGAGCAAAAGCAAGCCCTCGGCAGCGAAGGTAGAGTGGTTATTCACCCTTCCGGCACAGAGCCTCTTGTCCGCATTTGGGTGAGCGGTAAGAAGGCCGATAAGGTCAAGTCCATTCACACTACCTTGGTTGATGCTTTTACAAAACTTCAACAACAAAACGTTGCTTAATCATTTGTTTACTTTCTTTGCGTATACTCCTTTTCATAAAAGATATTTTGCGAAAGGTTAAAATGATGCTTAACGATAATCTGAATTTGGATTGGCAAAGAACAAAAAAAACAACAACTGTTCAGCAATCTCGCGGAAATCAGCTCTTGGTTAGCTATGTGTTGAAAAAAGATCAAGCTCCGATTTTTAAGACGGCTTCAACACGCTGCGTTTGGCCGCAATCTCTTTTGACCACCGATAGCCGATTCTTGACCAGAAAACTTATTGTGAAAGCTTTTTAATGATTAAAGGAATTATGGCTCTTTTCAGCCTGGGAATTATCTTTGATCCGTTTGTTCTGTTAGGCATTGTTTTAGGATTTTTTATTGCTTTAACCCCAAATACGGAAATTTTGGAAAAACTTTTTAAGCAAGGCAGCTTTTATGCTTTGCTTTTTTTGTTGTCTTTTTTATATAACTTTTTATTGAAAAAAATTTATAAAGAAAATTCGTCTGCACCAGATTATGGTGCCATGTTTTTTAATATGATTGCCTCTGTTATAAAGTTTGCTTTGGCGGCTTTGTTCAGCGCCATTTTTGTGGCATTTTTCTTATCTTTTTAACCTATACGGTGATATCCAAAAGATGGTTGGAAGAGGCTGTGGCAGCAAGCTGCTCAGATGTTTCCATCAGCATTTCGGTCACTTGTTGCTGCATCTCGATGTTGGTTTTGATTAAAGACATTTGCATTTGCTGCACAGATAAGGCATAGCTGCTGATTGCTCCCAATGATGACATGTCTTTTATCTCCTTAAAAAAAAGAATCTCAATTCCACTTACTAATATAGCATAAAAATTAAAGAATGTTAAACAAAAAAAAGAGGCCCTTTAACGAGCCCCTTTTTTTGTTTTTCTCGTGCTTTACATGAAATATTGGATCTCTAAAAAGATGGTCGCAATAAGCACGCTTACCAACATGGTCGGAATGGACCAGAGCAAGAAACCGATAAAGCTTATCGGGTGGCCTTCACGCTGAGCCATACCGGCAACAATCACGTTGGCAGAAGCACCAATCAGCGTTCCGTTGCCGCCAAAGCAAGCACCCAAAGACAAAGCCCACCAAACAGGCATCATGGCTTCACGACCGCCCATCGACTCTTCCATGGATTTTATCATCGGAATCATCGTGGCCACAAACGGAATATTATCAATGGCACTGGAGATGATGGCGGATGTCCACAAAATTAAGAATGTGGCTTTTTCAATGCTGCCTTCAGTCATCTCAACAAATTCTTGACCCAGAAGTGCCAAAACGCCGGTCACTTCCAAACCATAGACAATGACAAACAAACCGGTGAAGAAGAAGATGGTGGTCCAGTCAACCGAGCCTAAGATGTTTTCAACTTTTTGTTCTCTTTCTTCATGGCTCTCACCAATGGTATAAAGCAACAATAAAACCGCTGCTCCGGCAATGGCTATGGTGCCGTTGGCTATGTGAAAATGCTCGGCACTCATGAAACCGGCAATCACAAAGAACAAAACGGTTAAAGATTTTTTGAGCAATGATTTATCCGTGATGCAATCTTTTTCATTGATGCTCATAACGGTTTCTTTGTTGGCCTCTGTTGTTACCAAACGTTTTCCCCAAACAAGATCAAAACCAAAAGCCAAGACCAACATGGTGACAATGACAATCGGGGTTAGCTCAAACAAAAAGTCTGTGAAAGACAAGCCCAAAGAAGAGCCAATCAAAATGTTTGGTGGATCACCAATCAGAGTTGCCGTGCCACCGATGTTGGAGGCAAAAATTTCCAATACAAGGTAGGGGTAGGGATTGATATTTAATTTCCGGGTGATTTGGAAGGTGACCGGGGCTATCAACAGCACTGTGGTCACATTGTCCAAAAAAGCCGAGAAGAAGGCTGTGACTAAACCTAAAACAACCAACAACCCTCTGGGGTTGGCTCTGACCTTTTTGGCTGACCATACAGCCACATATTGAAACATGCCGGACTTTTCTGAGATGCCGACAATGGTCATCATGCCGATCAGCAAAGCAAGCGTGTTAAAATCAATTCCTTTTAAGGCGGTTTGTTGGGTTAAAATTCCGGCAAAAATCATGATTGTGGCACCAAGCAACGCAACAATGGCGCGGTTTACTTTTTCGGTAAACAAAATCACATAAGCAATAACCACAATGGATACTGCCACGACTTTTGCATCTAACCCCCAAACCAAATTTGGTATTGCGGATAATTCAGACATTTTTCCTTTCCTTTGTTGTAAATTCTATCTAAACAATTATTTTATATTGCAAGAAAACTAACATAATCTTAACACAAACAAAAAAGAGGCTCTTTACAGAACCTCTTTTGTATATATTATTTTTTCTTCTCTTACATGAAGTGTCTGATATGCAGATATATGGCGGCAATGCCGGTTGATATCAGCATGGTCGGTATTGACCAAATCAGAAACTTTAAGAAGCTTATCGGGTGGCCTTCACGCTGTGCCATGCCGGCAACAATCACGTTGGCAGAAGCGGCAATCAAAGAGCCGTTGCCGCCAAAGCAAGCCCCCAAGGACAAAGCCCACCAAACAGGCATCATGGCTTCTCTGCCGCCCATAGACTCTTCCATGGATTTTATCATAGGAATCATCGTGGCCACAAACGGAATATTGTCAATGGCGGTTGAAACAAACGCCGAAACCCAAATGACCAGCATGGCGGCTTTTTCTATGCTGCCATCGGTCATTTCAACAAACTTTAAGCCCATCAACTTCAAAACACCGGCTTCTTCCAAACCATATACAATGGCAAACAGACCGGCAAAGAAGAAAATGGTGGTCCAATCCACAAGGCCAAGCGCTTCTTCTACCTTATGGTCTCTTTCGCTGTGGCTTTCTCCCAAAGTGTAGAGCAGGAGCAAAACCGCAGCTCCAAACATGGCAATGGTGCCGTTGGCAATATGGAGATGCTCGGCACTGATAAAACCTAATATAACCGCGGCCAATACAAACAAAGACTTTTTGAGCAAAACCCAATCTGTGATGCTGTCAATTTCATTGATTTTCATCACCAGTTTTTTGTGTTTTTCCGTGGTGCAGATGCGCTTGCCCCAGATAAAGTCAAATATGAGAATCTGCACCAGCATGGTCACGGCCACAACAGGTGTTAACTCGTTCATAAAATCCATAAAAGATAAGTTGATGGCCGAGCCGATTAAAATGTTCGGCGGATCACCAATCAGTGTTGCCGTGCCGCCGATGTTGGAGGCAAAAATCTCAGCTATCAAATACGGATAGGGGGTGATTTGCAGCTTTCGGGTGATTTGGAAGGTGACCGGCACAATCAACAACACCGTGGTTACGTTGTCTAAAAAAGCCGAAAATATGGCCGTGACTAGGCTCAAAACCACCAATAATCCTCTGGGGTTGGCCTTGACCTTTTTGGCAGCCCAGATGGCCACATATTGAAACATGCCGGATTTTTCCGAAATGCCGACAATCGTCATCATACCAATCAGCAAGGCCAGCGTGTTGAAGTCTATGCCTTTGATGGCGGTTTCTTGCGTTAAAATTCCGCAAAAAATCATAAAGCCGGCGCCTATGATGGCAACAACGGCTCGGTTTAATTTTTCCGTAAATAAGATGATATAGCTGATAATTAAAATTGCGGTGGACAATATCATCGGATCAAGCCCGAAAATGGCTTTGGAAACATGTGCAAGTTCTTCTGCAGGCATATTTTTCTCCCGAGTTAGTTATAATTTCTAACTCAGAATATATGACATTTCTAAACTTTGTCTTAATTTTTTTTGCTGATGTAATTTATGGCGCCGTAAAGTGTGTTTAACTCTTGCTCGGTCATTTGGTTGCGCGTGAAAATGTTTTGCAGATTGATGAGCAGTTTTTCTTTTTTGTCTTGGTCATTATAATTGCCACACTCAGAAAGCAAATTTTCAAAATGTTCTATGAATTTGAACAACTTTTCCTTTGATGCAAATTGGGCACCGTTGGTTTCCAAATGAACAACGGGTTTTTCAATTTGGGTTTTATAGAACTCATAGCCAATTATCAAAACAGCTTGAGATAAGTTGAGTGAACTGTGTTTGGGGTTTAGGGGAATGTTGATAATGGCATCGGCGAGGCTAACATCGGCGTTGCTCAAGCCGGTTCTTTCGCAACCAAACATAATGCCGCATTTGTGCCCAAGAGCCAAAAGCTTATCGCTTTCAGCCGCTGCCGTGTCAGCATTGTAAATCGGTTTGATTTGGTCGCGGTGTCTGGCCGTGGCGGCAAAAACAAAATCTAAATCCGCCAAAGCTTCCTTGGTGGAAGAATAAACCTTGGCGTTATATAATATTTCTTCGGCATTAGATGATGCCGAGATGGCTTTGGCTGAAAGATGATCTTCTTTTGGGTCAACCAAGCGCAGCTCTTCAATATTGCAGTTCATCATGGCACGGGCAGACATGCCGATATTTTCCGCCAATTGCGGACCTACCAAAATCATAATCGGGGATTTATTCATTTTCAGACCTTAATTTATTTTAACAATTTTGCCGCACGGGAGCTGTAGCTTGGCTTGATGTCTTCTGAATTGTTTTCTTTGACCTCAACAATTTCACCGTCTAAGCCGAGTTCTTCTTGCATATATTTGCTTAAAGCTTTTTTGTCTTTGATATCAACATCTTTGGTCGGTTGTTCCATAATTTCTTTCATGGCGTTGCTGTTGCGGACATATTCACGCATAAATCTTTCATTTTTGGTATTATAAATTTTGCGGTTGACGTCATTCATTACCTTGTTTTTTTCTTCAATTTGCATTTGCTGGGCTTTGGCCTCAGATGATAGGGGTATTTCAACATCGGTTGCTTCTTGAGCATTGGCAATTGGAGAAAACAATATGCTAACGGCCATTATATAAAATATTTTCATTTTTGTTTCTCCTAATCGGTGCTCAAAATGTCTATTGAGTTAAACATCAGGTTTTCCAAATCAAGCCCGGTGCCGCGCTCAAAAACTTCTATCATTCCGTTGGTCATGCCGCCGAGCGGGTTGGTCTTGACATCTGCTTGCATAACCTCATCATAAGCCGTGCGCAAATCTTTGGCATAGTCTTGCGGCATGCTTTTGATTTTTTCATCATAACTGTCAGGAATTTTATAGCCCATTTTGCGTAGGTGCTCTAAGGCCGTGATCATATTGTGGCGGTTGACTTCCGGGGCAATCATTTCTTGGCCTTTGGCATCAGTATAAGTTGTGGCTTCACCAATATAGTTTAATTTGCCGTGTTGTCCGCTGCCGCGCCAGGTTTTGATGCCGCTTCTGTCTCTGGCTCTGGCCCAAGGGTCAACCGGCAAAATTTCTCCGCCGTTTGCCGTGTTGTCATATATGGGAGCTTGGGTTACGTCCGTGTTGGCGACATTGTCTCCAAAATAGCCGTCGTTGGGGTTGGGCGCCCAGGGATTGCTCGGCAATTGTGCCAAGGCTGCAGAGGCATTCAACATAAAACCGCTTAAGGCTATAATACAGATATATTTTTTCATCTATCTTCTCCCGCCATATATTCTGATTATACCTCTTTTTTTAGCAGATTAATAGTTACAATTTGATTAAATTATCTCATTTTTTTGCGATAAAGCCGCCACCCATCACGCGGGTGCCTTTATATATGCAGCAGCCTTGTCCCGGAGCCACGCCGCAAAAGTCATTGAGCAGCGTCACTTTGGCCTTGTTATCTGCCAAAAACTCAACCCTTGCCGGAACTTCTTTTTGGCGCGAGCGAAGCTTGACCGTATATTCATCATCTTGAGGAAAATCTTCCCCAAGCCAATTGACATTTTCTATCCAAACATCTTTTTGTTTGAGCTCTTCTTCATGACCGACAATTAAACGGTTGTTCTTGGTATCTAATTTTAAGACATATAAAATGCCGATATCGCCACCGATGCCAAGTCCGCGTCTTTGTCCGACGGTATAGTGGATTAAACCTTTGTGACGACCGATGACTTTGCCATTGGATAAGACAATATCTCCCGGTTCAAAAAATGCGGAGTTATCCAGTTTTTTTATCAAATCGGCATATTTTCCGTCTGAAACAAAACAAATATCTTGGCTATCGGCTTTTTTATAAATTTCTAACCCGGCTTGTTCAACCAAAGCTCTGGTTTGTTCTTTGCTATATTCTGCCAGAGGACAACGCAACATGGCGAGATTTTCTTTTTTGACATCAAACAAAAAATAACTCTGATCTTTTTTCTGGTCTTTGCCTTTATGCAGCTCAACGCCGTTGTCGGTCAACCTGATATCGGCATAATGCCCGGTAACTAAAATATCTGCGCCCATCTCCTTGGCGGTGTCTGCCAACATTCCAAGTTTGATATGGCGGTTGCACATGATGCAAGGAGAGGGAGTCAAACCTTGTTTATAGCTTTGAACAAAGTAGCTGACCACATCTTTGGCAAAGTCTGTCTTGAAATCTAAAAAATGATGCTCTATGCCAAGTTTTTGTGCCACTTTTGCAGCATCTTGAATGGAAGAATGTTCCGGCAAATACGGGGCTTGCAACAGGTCCATGGTGAGGCCGAAAACATGGTATCCTTCTTGCTTGAGCATAATGGCTGCAGCCGAACTATCCACACCGCCGGACATGGCAACACAAACGGTTGTTTCTGAAGGAGATTTGTTCAAACCAAGCGAATTTTTAGTCATTTCCTTTTACTTTCAATGTGCTGATTTCTTTTTCTAACATCTCAATTTTTTGATTCAATTTTTCTATCTTTTCCAAAAGAGGATCTTTTATTTCCGAGGTTACACCATAAGCTTCAAACTTTTTCTTTTCCGTTGTATCCAACTTTGTATGATGCGCCGGAACGCCAACGGCCGTCATATCTGCGGCAACGTCTTTCAGCACCACGGCATTGGAACCTATTTTGACATTATTGCCAATTTTTATCGGGCCCAGAATTTGTGCGCCGGAGCCGATGGTCACATTATCTCCAATGGTGGGGTGGCGCTTGCTCATAACTTTGCCTTTGGCATCAAAAACCGTGGTGCCGCCCAGGGTAACATCGTGATACATGGTTACGTTATTGCCGATTTTTGCCGTTTCTCCAATCACAACTCCCATGCCGTGATCAATGAAAAAGCCTTGGCCGATTTCTGCTCCCGGATGAATCTCGATTCCTGTTAAGAAGCGTGCCAGCTGTGACAAAATGCGTGCCGTTAATTTAAAATTTTTGCGCCAAAGATAATGATTGAGCCGATATAATATTATGGCATGCAGCCCGGAAGAGCACAAAATTGCTTCAGTTCGGGAGCCTGTGGCCGGATCTCTTTTTATGACCGCATCTATGTCTTGCAAAATTAACTTGTATTTTTCTTTCATTTTGTGATACATTCCTCAAAAAATTAATAATTTATATATCTTTACTGATATATTATGCAAGAGATGTTAAATTTTAAGTTAAGAAGAGAATTTATATGACTGAGGTACTTTTTAACGGTTTGGCCGGAAGATTGGAAGGCAGATATCATCAAAGTGAAAATCCTTCCGCGCCGATTGCTTTGATTTTGCACCCGCATCCGCAATATGGCGGAACCATGAACAACAAAGTGGTTTATACTTTGTTTAGCTGCTTTGAAAGACTGGGATTTTCTGTCTTGCGCTTCAATTTCAGAAGCGTGGGTCGCTCCCAAGGTGAGTTTGAAGACGGTCCGGGTGAACTTTCTGATGCAACCGTTGCTTTGGATTGGTTGCAATCTGTTAACCCTGAAGCACGCCAATGCTGGATTGCCGGATATTCTTTCGGGGCTTGGATCGGCTTGCAGCTTTTGATGCGCCGTCCTGATATCAACAATTTTATTGCCGTTTCTCCTCCGGCTAATGAAAAAGATTTTTCTTTTCTGGCACCTTGCCCGACTTCGGGGCTTATTATTCAAGGCGGCGCCGATGAAATTGTTAACCCGCAAAGCGTGGCAACCATGGCCAAACGTTTGAACACACAACGCAATGTTCAGGTGGATTTTGCTCTTCTTGAAGAGGCTGACCATATGTATAATAACCATTTGGTTGACCTTTATAAAATTGCCGGAAATTATATCATTGAGGCCGTGAAGAAAAAAGCTCCGCAGAAAAAACGCCGCGGTCGTCGCAAAAAAGTTGAAATGCAAGAAGAAGAGCCTTTGATGCTTACCGATGATTCTGCCGATACTGATGAAAATGATGATTTTTCTGATGATTTTTCCGATGAAGAATAATAGGGTGGCATATAAGATACAAAAAAAACGGGGCTTTATGCTCCGTTTTTTTTGTTTTTGATATAGCTTAATATATAAACTCTGATGGCACTTGATAAATTTTCATGCTCACGCACAGAATCAATTTCTGTGACTAACTGGTTGATTGTTATGCCTTTTTCTTTGCAGATTTTTTGCAGTTCAGCCAAAAATTCTTCTTCCAGAGAGATGCTGGTTTGGTGTCTGCCGGCAATAATGACGGAAATTTTTTTCATTTATTTCTTTTTTCTAAAAGCATCTATGGAAACAACCGTTGCCGAACCACAAACTTTTTTCTCTGCTTGAGGCTCTTCCGGCAGCGTTTTTTCATTGGCGGCAGTTTCCTCATCACTGCTAAAGCTCAAACCAAATTTGGCATATGGATCTGCAAAATAGGTGACGGCATCAAACGGGACAACCAATGTCTGGGAGATTCCGCCAAAGCTCAAATCTACCGAAAACTTGGTGTTATCAACTTTTAGGTTGGAAAATTGGTGCTGCAAAACAATTGTCATTTCTTGCGGATATTGGCTTTTCAAATAGTCTGAAATTCTGGTTTGCGGATGGTTGGTTTTAAAAGTGATATAAAAATGATTTTCTCCCGGCAAACCTTGTCTTTCGGCAATTTTTAAGGCCTCAATCACCACGGTTTTGAGAGATTTTTCAATCAGTTTATCATAATTTATTTCGTTTAAAAATTCTTCCATCTTTGCACCTTATTTAGGGTTATATAATGGGCCGTTCTGTTGCTGGGTGGCCCGGGCCCCACTTTCAACTATCCAAAGTTAAAAGAATTTGAATTTGTTGCGACTACAAATTATGCAGCCATTGCAACAGGAGCTACGTTATTATCGTTAGCATTCATTTATTTTGAACCGATAACGGTGGTATCTCACCGGGCACGACATACATATCTTTACTGTTCCCAATCAAGCCTGGTTCACCCCCATATGTTTTTATGGTGGAGGTGCCGGGTACTGCCCCCGGGTCTTGAAAACCTATTTCATACAGCCTCTAGTGCCATAGCCGGAAAACTCCGACAAGCTTTAATATAGGCAATGTTGCTTTATTTTGCAAGCCTTATCTTGCTTGACAATAATTGTTTTGTAATATATGCATCTTGATATAAAGCAAATTATTAACTCTTAAATATATATTATCATGAACAGAGAAAAAATGATAATGACTGTTCGCAACAAAAATACGGTTGTGGACTGGGCTTTGGCTTTTGGCTCAATAACAGATATCAAAAAGCTTTTTGCAGATGGATATTGCATATCAACAGAGGCACTGGAGATAATGCTATATCGAGGTTTCTCAAAAGAAGAAATCCTATCAGTCATATCATCCGCACTATGTTATGACGATGGCTACCATCTTCTAACTTGGTTGTGTGGCTATCTTGGGCAAGATGAGGCAGAAGAGTTTGTCTTAACGCATTGCAGCTTTTCCAAAAGCACATTAAGAAACATATCAGTTGGAAAACTTGAAAAGTATCAAAAATGGAATGTGTTGGAAAGTTTGGGTAAGGATGATGTTCTTTACAAACATCATCAATATGACAAGCTGTCCTTATCAGGCTTGTATAAATACAAATTATATGATTTGTATTTTGCACAAGGGGACCGTGAGATTAATCCCAAACATGACGATGTAATTGATTGGCTGGTCAAACATAAAAAATGGGAGATTTTGGCCAATAATCTCAATGCTGCCGATGAAAAAGATACCTTAAAAATTATTGATATTTTAGTTCAATATGAGCAGTTTGAACTCATTTTGAACTCAAAATATTCAGAAGTTTTAAGTTCGTATCCGGCTGGTGTTGAATATCTGAGAGAAAAAAAGATATTTGTCCTGATTATCAACAAGCTTACGCCGGCAGATTGGGATGAATGGTTTGCTCAGAATAAATGTGGAGCAAGGTTTCATGCAGTAAAGCACAAAATGTGGGATGTTTTGTCTCAACATAAGTGTCACAGAACACTGCTGAAACATGGAAAAATCAGTTGTTTTTTCAAGTCATTTTTTTAAGGTGAAGATTTTTCTTCACCTTTTTTTTGACAAAAAATTTTTTTGTGATAAGTTCAGAGCAATTCAATATTATTTTATTCACTTAAACAATACTATTATGAACAGAATAGAAATGATTAAAGCTGTGGGGGATCAGGGGCATGTTTTAGCTCTGCTTGTGCATTGCGGTCCTCAAAAAGCAAAAGAATTGTTTGCAGACGGTTATGCCATTACGGCCAAACTTTTGGATGTAATGCATTGCATGGACTTTCCGCAAGATGTAATTTTGTCTTGTGTCTCAAAAGCAAAACGCTATGTCGATGTTGAGAGCTTCTATAATTGGCTTTGTGCTTATCTCGGCCAAGATGAGGCGGAAGATTTTTTGCTTGAAAACACCAAGCCGGACGATAATCTGCTGCAAAAATTTTCTTGTGCCGGGCTTGAAAGACATCAATGTTGGGATGCTTTGCAAAAGAAAAGGGCTGATGACATCCTTTTTCGTAACCAAATTTATGAAAAGATGTCGCTTCACAGCTTGTATACACACAAGTTGTATGAGCTCTATTTCAAAAGAGGCGGCGTTGAAATCAATCCCAATGACACTCCGGCGCTAGACTATTTGTCCAAAAAACAAAAATGGGATGTTTTGCATAAAAATTTGCAAGATCCCAAAAAGAAAAACAACAGAACTTTGCTTGATTTTATGGTCAAAAACAAGCAGTTTGATTCTGTTTTGGCTGTCAATCCTTCGGCCCTGACGCGGTATAAAGAAGGTATTGCTTTTCTGCAAAATAAAAAGCAATATTCGGTTTTAGCCGCAGCTCAGCTCTATGACCAAATTGACTGGGATGCTTATTTGAAAGAAAATTCCAGACAATCGGTGATTGATGCCGTGGCCGCAAAACAATGGAATGCCTTGGTTAGAAACAAAAAACGCTGGGCACTTTTGAAAAACTTGCGTATAAAACAGTTTTTTGAAAGTTTCCGTAAGTAAAATCAAAAAAAGGTTGAAGATTTTTCTTCAACCTTTTTTTATATTCGTTTATTATGCTAATGAAGGAGAAAAAATATGACAAAAGTTGCCATTTGGTGCCGCCACGCACAAGATAATTTGATTGCCGTCGGAAAAAATATTCCCTGGCATATAAAATCCGACTCGGAATTTTTTCTTGATGTTGTGCGCGGATGCAATGTGGTGATGGGGCGGCTGACTTATGAAACCTTGCCAAATCGGACAATTCCTGATTGCAAGATTTTTGTTTTGACTTCTGATTATACCTACAAAGTTTCTGATAAAGCCAACCATTTTGCGGCCTCCGACGTGCGCGATTTTAAGGATTTTCCCGAAGATTTGTATATTGCCGGCGGTGCAAAGGTTTATGAAGCCTTTCTTTCCGGCGGAGCAAAACTCTTGCCCGATATTGTGGTGGATTGCGTCTATGACGGAGATATTCTGCCAAACCTTAAAGGTGAGAAAATTGACATATCTGCCTGTATGCCGATCTTGGCAAAAAAATACATAAAAGTGGCTGAAAATCAGGTGGATGGTGTGACGCGCCGCATGCTCATCAGAAGAGGTGAGTTCGTTGACCAAGCCGTGATGAGAAAAATTTTAACATTGATGCAAAATTAAAACTTGACATTCTCTCAAATCTGAATATCATTCCGTCTTCGTGTGAAAAACATCTGTTTATTTTAACCATTATTTGAAAGCATTATGAAAGTGCAATATCATGAGTTTTGCTTGAATAGTCAAGCGGAAGAGGCTGCTTTTTGTGTTGAGGATACTGAAAAACTCAACTCCTTTTCCATACAAGAACTCGTGCAGCTTAAATCTGATTTATATGGGGTCTATAACCTTGATAATGAAGAGTTTGCCGCACTTTTGAATGATAAAAACAGGGCTAAAATAAAAGATCTTTCGCAAATGAATGCTGATGAATTGCGCATTGCAAAAGCTTTGTTCAAGCTTGATATCCATGCCCGAAAAAGAATGCTCAAAATTGCCCGCAATTTTAGAAACAAAACTCCTTCGGCCAGCAAACAGGATATTTTTGCTTTGTCTTTTGTTTTTCGGAATAATGGCAAAAATTTTACACCTTATCCCGAGATTAAACAGATGAATGATGATGCCGCTTGGTATTATCACCAAAGGCTATTTGCTCGCAAAAAGTCTGTGTTGATGAAGTTTTTTGATAAAAATGTTCATAAAATCAAAAATTCGGCTATGTCTTTTGTTGAAAATTACATCGTCGGGTTTGAAACTTGCTCTGATGATAAGTGTTCTCCGTCATCAAAAGCAAAGACTCCTGCAAAAACGAGTTTTTCCCTGACTCGTGTTGAGAGAACACACTAATTTTTCATAAATAAAGTTATAAACTCCAAAAAAAGCCTCCGAAAACGGAGGCTTTTTTGCTTATGCCGCTTTGTTATCTGTTTTGCCATAAGGAATATCGTCAAACAAAACAGGAATTTTTTTTCTAAACTCTTTGAGCAGCATCAACATAATCTCCTGAACGCTCGGATGTGCCGCCGGAGCACAACGCAGTTTGAATATGTGGCGCCATTCTCTGATGTTGGCCGTCATAATCACATCGGCCTTGGTGGAATGAGGCAGAAGCATTCTCAACTGATCGGCTTTGGCACCGATGGCGGCCATTTCCATGTATGATTTTTCTATCATCTCCATGGTTTTATACCAAATATTATAAATATCTGAGCCTTTTTCCATGTTGCTCGGACGCATAAAGGTTAGTTCGTTGCCGTATTTGCCTTTGGAATAGTTACAAAAACGCGTGCTTTCTATGGCAAAGCTGGCCATGCGGTGGCGGGTTAAGTCTTTATAAGCACCGACATCCGTGGTGAGTTTTACCGTGATGGAAAAATGCTCAATCATGGCTTCATGCCCTAATTCCAGCAGCTTTTTTATCATGTTTTTGGCAGAATCCGTGGTGATTTTGTCTTCGCTTTTGTAGCAGTTGCGTGCACAAAGCTCTAAATGTTTTAAGATATAATCTCCATCAATCGGCGTGATGATTTCCACTTTTGGCTCTATGATCTTGACCATGTTGTTCCTCGCTTTTTTTTATAACTTGAAAAAAAAATTATTTCTTTTACATTAACAAAAAAAAGGAGATTTGTATGATAAATTATATTTATACCCCGATAAAATTTGTAAGATTGCCTCATTATGTGGAAAACCCCTTAAATCTGACATATTCCACCGAGGGAGCGGCTTGTTTTGATATTTGTGCAGCCATTTCAAAGCCACATTTATTGAAAGCAGGGGAAAGATTTGCTTTTCCGACAGCCATTAAAACCGCGCCGGAATTTCCTCTCTGGTTTAGAGTCAACTCTCGTAGCGGCTTGGCTGCAAAGCAAGGAATTTTTGCAATCGGCGGTATTATTGATACGGATTATCGCGGTGAGTGGAAAATTATTCTCGTTAACAGCGGTATTGAGGATTATGAAATCAACCCCGGAGACAAGATTGCACAAGTGGAACTGCCTTTTCCTTATCGGGCTAAGTTTGAAGAAGTGACTGAGGCTGAATTTGCCTCTTTGCAAACCAACCGCGGTGAGGGAGGATTTGGCTCCAGCGGAAGATAAATAAAAAGCCTGTGTTTTTATTCACACAGGCTTCTTCTCATGGACAAACGATATCTGTTTTCCAACAGAATCTGATCTATTTCGTTGTCAATGTCAACGGAACGCTCCAAGACTTGTTCGGTATCAAAAGCAGAAATGTTGCGCTCATCTTTGGCAACAATCGTTACATTTCTCTTGTCTTTTTTACCTTTTAAGTTGAAGCTTAAGAATAAGTTGTTTTTCGGAAAATTCGGTGTTTCATGTTTGAGCATCGAATAGGTTTGGTAAGGTGCGCTCAAAACCTCTATGCCGTTTGATTGGGCATATTTTCTGATTAATTCTTCAATTTTTTTCATTTTAACAAAGTTTTAGTGACAATAATTTGATATCGGTTGTCGCTTATAGCGCATTTATTTTAAATTGCAACAAAAAAATTATCCCAACAAGCTTAAAATAATGCCGATTGAAAAAGGAATGGATAAATTATCATCAATTTCGGTCTTGTCTTCATATACTTCGGCAGCAGTGGCCAGCAAACAAGCCAAAACAGAGGCATAGGTAAAATGAAACATGGGCTCAAACAGCATGCAGATAAACAAAGCACTCATGAAAAAGGCCAGGGTGCCTTCCATGGACTTGTTTTTATATATTTTTCTGGTGCCATAGGCCTTGCCGAAAAGGGCGGCAAAGGTATCTGATATCAGCATGACGGTCATGGCTATCACGGCGATAGGCTTGGAAAAAAGCAAAGTGCAGGCAATGGCTGCCAACAACACATATAATGAGCCGCTGCTTTGAAAATAAATGCGTTTGGTTTCTTTTTGGCGCAGCGTCTTAAAAAACAGTCGGCCGAAAATTCTTCTGGCCCAGTTCCAACGTTTATAATTGCCATATTCCAAAATGATGTCTGCCAAAAATAAAAATGAAAAAATCATGATAGAAATTCCGGGGTGGGCAATATATATCAAGGCCGGAATCCATAAAGAACTTAAATGAATGCTTTTGCGCAAAATTTCTTTTTTATATGATTTATCAACGGCTCGGAGTTTGCAACGCACAAGCTCAACTTTTTCGGCAGAAATGGATCTGAAACGTGAGCGCAGCTGTATGACTTTGTCTTGATTGAACTCTTGCAGAGCTTTTTTGAGCCTATTTATTATCATTTTTTTGTTCCATTTTGTTGTTTTTATAGGGGCAATTGCGCAAAAGCATCAATCGTGAGTTCTTTTTGACAAAACCGTTGAGTATGGAATAAGTTTTATCTTCATAAATGCGCATATTATATGTGTTTACATGCTGGTTTAGTTTTTCAACATCAATATTCATTAAAGCTAAAATACAAACCGCGAGATAGAGCAAAAAATGAAACAGACGGCGTCCAAAGGTTGGCTCTTCAAGTTTGGTGAGCAAAAATTTGCGGAACAAAAATGTGGCTGCCAAACTTATAAGCAAAACAATGCCTAAAAGATTGAGTAAAGGATATTCTTGATATATCTCCAGCAAAATGGCCTGAGCTTTAGTCAGATATTGAGCATTTTCCGTTCGCTGCAAAAGGCTAAATTCGTTCCAAAAAATGGTGCTGGAAATGTTTTCTAACACGTTTGAAAACCAAAAGGCCGCAAACATAAAATATGTGATAATCCTATCTACTTTTTGATTTTGATATTTTCTTGGCAAAAGCGTGATGTATAAAACATAAGGCAAAACCATCAAGAAAAAAGAAACCAATGACGTGAGTTGTAAAATGCCGATATTTTGAACGGTTTCGGCAAAGTGCCAGTCAACATTATTGATGTTGCTGATGGCCAGATAAGAGGCCGTTGCCAGTTCTATCAAAACATAACTTATAAAAAACGGTATAAGTCTGCGGACAAAAAAAGAATTCATTAATTTTCTTTCATACAACTTTTAGTTTTTGTTTTTGCCATTTTATACAACTTTGTTCCACCGTTCAATCATAAAATGAAAATTATACATACCTGTTTTGCAAAAAAAATTTATAAAAAGAAAAAAGCCCCTGAAAATCAGGGACTTTTTGCATGTTTTAGATGGCTTTTTTGATGGCATCTATCGCCGCAGCGGTTTTGCTACCATCCGGGCCGCCGGCTTGTGCCATGTCCGGACGTCCGCCGCCGCCTTGACCGCCGACTTGAGCCGAACCCAAACGAACCAAGTCAACCGCAGAATATTTGCCGGTCAAATCATTCGTGACGCCAACCACAATTGAGGCTTTACCTTCATTATTGGCAGCCAAAACAATGACGCCGGAGCCTATGTTGTCTTTGATTTCATCAACAAAAGCTTTCAGCTCTTTAGCCTGAACGCCTTGTAAGTCTTTGCCGACAAATTTGATACCGTTGATTTCTTCAAACTCATTATTATTGCCGTTTGTCTTGTTGCTGACCAGAGCTTTTTTCAAGTTGAAGATTTCGGCTTCTTGTTTTTTCTTTTCTTCTTGCAACTGCGCAATTTTGCTCTCGATATTGGCCATATCTGACTTCAATATTGCGGCAATGTGATGCAGGCGTTGCTCGTTTTCCAAAGCATATTGCTCGGCAGCGCGACCTGTTAAGCATTCAACACGGCGTAAGCCTGCACCGATGGCTGACTCGGATATAATCTTGAAATAGCCGATATCGCCGGTAGATTTCACGTGCGTGCCGCCGCAAAGCTCGGTTGAAAGATAATGCTCATTATCATTATCGCAAACGGAAACAACGCGGACTTCATCCCCGTATTTTTCACCAAACAGAGCCATAGCACCTTCTTTGATGGCATCTTCCTGACGCATGATGCGGGTGATGACAGG
>CALXWB010000018.1 GCA_944392225.1 uncultured Alphaproteobacteria bacterium
ATATAAGCTTCATGGTCATAAGCATCGCCCTGCAAATCATAATTGTTGATTTCTTCTGCTTTACTTTGTGCCAAGCGCACAATCTCCATGGCTTTGCCCAAATTTTCTTCAGAAGCTTGAAGCTTTGAAAGTTTTATCAGACATTCAACATATATATTTTGGCTTTCCGGCAGATTTTTAACCAGTTCGGCGGCAGATTGCAAACTCCTTTCCGCACGGTCAAAATCATCCAAGCTCAGCTCCAACTCACCCAGCCGGCTTAAAACGATGGCCTCGCCTTCAGAATCGTTTTTTTCATGATAAAAAAAGGCTGCTTTTTCATAAGCCTGCCTTGCCGAATCATAGTCTCCTTTTTTCCAAAAATCGTCTCCTTCTTGGAAAGTTTGTGCCGCTTGGCTCTTATATTTTTCGTGAGTTGTCCCTGTCATGTAAAAACTCCTTTTCATTCTTCTAATATTATTATATATATGGTTTGTTTGATAAAATTACAAGCTGTTTTTACTGAAGATACAACCATGGAGAATGACGATTTTTTTGATCTGAGCGATGATGATGCGCCGCAAACTTTTGATAATGCAAGCTTGCTTGCACCCAAACCGCGTTGGCTTGACGAGCTTAATCCCGAGCAGAGATTGGCCGTTGAAACAACCGAAGGTCCTTTGTTGGTGCTCTCGGGTGCCGGCACCGGCAAAACCAAAGTTTTGACCACGCGTCTGGCATATATTTTGGCTCAGCATTTGGCCAATCCGTGGGAGTGTTTGGTGGTGACCTTTACCAACCGAGCCGCCAAAGAAATGAAAGAGCGTGTGCAAAACCTCATCGGCCCCATGGCAGACTCTGTTTGGCTCGGCACTTTTCACAGTATTTGCGTTAAAATTTTGCGTGCGCATGCGCCGCTGGTCGGCTTGCAATCTAACTTCACAATTTTGGGTGAAGATGACCAAAAACGCCTGATGAAACAAATTGAAGAAGCCGAATCCGTTGATACAAAAAAATATCCGCCGCAGGACGTGTTGGAAAAAATCGGCCGTTTCAAGGACAAAGGCTGGACTGTTGATAAAATTGCGCAAGATTATAAAGAAAATATTGTCACTTTTCTTTATAAAAAATACCAAGAGCGCTTGCTCGAGCTCAGCTGCGTGGATTTTGGCGACATTATTCTCTATGCCATTATTATCCTTAACAGTGATAAAGACGTTTTAAAAAAATATCAAAACCGTTTCAAATATATTATGGTGGATGAATATCAAGACACCAACGTCAGCCAATATTTGCTTATCCGCTTGCTCTCGCAAAAATATCGCAATCTTTGCTGTGTGGGCGATGATGACCAATCCATTTATTCTTGGAGAGGCGCCGAAATTGAAAATATTTTGCGCTTTAATAAAGATTTTGCCGATGCCAAAATCATTCGCTTGGAACGCAACTATCGCTCTACCGCCAATATTTTGGCTGCTGCCTCCAACCTCATCAAACACAACCAAGGGCGCTTGGGCAAAACACTCAAAGTTGCCGAAAACTCTCCGGCTCTGCAAGCTGAAAACAGCAAAATCAAGGTGGTGAGCACCTATAACGGTGAAGAAGAAGCACAATATGTGGCTGATAATATTGAATCTCTTCGCCGCGAAGGCAAAAAATATGCCGATATGGCGGTTTTGGTCAGAACTGCCGCCCAAACGCGCGAGTTTGAAGAAAAATTTATTTCCGAATCCATTCCTTATCAGGTTATCGGCGGTTTGAAATTCTATGAGCGTGCCGAAATCAGAGATGCTTTGGCCTATTTCCGCGTGGTTTTGCAACCGAGCGATGATTTGGCCCTGGAGCGCATTATCAACAAGCCGGCGCGCGGCATCGGTGCAAAGTCGGTGGAAAAATTTGAGGCTTTTGCCCGGAACAACCATATTTCTCTTTATGCCGCTATCAACCAAATGTTGGCCGAAGGCTTAATCTCGGGCAAAGGCAAAACCTCTTTGACCGAATTGATGAACAAGTTTGAAGACTGGCGCCGCACCATGCAAGCCGTTACGCCCGATGAACTGGCTTCGCAGATTTTGGAAGACTCCGGCTATATTGATATGCTCAAAGCCGATACCTCGGTGGAAGCTCCGGGACGTCTCGAAAACTTAAAGGAACTTGTGAACGTGATGAGCGATATTGATAATTATCCCACACTTTCCGAGTTTATGGAGCACGTGAGCCTGGTGATGGACAACGACAACCAAGCCAATGATGACGTGGTCACCCTGATGACGCTTCACTCGGCCAAAGGGCTTGAATTTGACGTGGTCTTTCTCCCCGGTTGGGAAGAAGGTTTATTTCCACACCAGCGTTGTCTTGACGAGGGCGGCACAGAGGCTCTGGAAGAAGAACGCCGCTTGGCTTATGTGGCCATTACCCGCGCCAGACAAAAGCTCTTTATCTCTATGGCGCATAACCGCCGCGTTTACGGCCAATGGCAAAATAATCTGCCCTCACGTTTTATTGATGAACTGCCGCCGCAAAATATTGAAATTGTCAACAATTGCTCGAACTATTTTGGCGCAAATACTTATAGTTCTTATAAATCTAACTCATCCATCCCCGGTTGGTATGGCAAGAAAAAAGAGCAGACGACCTATGATGATGACGAGCGCTTTTCTTATGTGCGCGATGAAGATGCCTATTCTTCCTCTTGGAGCGGCAATATGTATAAGGCCAAACAAGCTGCCAAAAACCTAATGTCTTCCACGCCGGTCGGCACCAAAGTTTATCACGAAACTTTCGGCTATGGCAAAGTGATTGCGGTGGAAGGAAACAAGCTCGGCATTATCTTTGATAATTATGGCTTGAAAAAGCTGATGAAAGATTATGTCCGCAAAGTCTAAAAAAAATGCTCCTCAAATGAGGAGCATTTTTTACATCTTTTTCCAGCTGGTGCCGTTCGGGCCGTCTTCCAAAACAATGCCCTGCTCTTTGAGCTCATTACGAATCTTATCGGCCGTGGCCCAATCTTTGTTCTTTTTGGCTTCGGCTCGCGCTTTGATTTTGGCTTCAATCTCGGCATCGTCTGACTCATCTAAACCGCCTTTGAACCAAGCCTCAGGGTCTTGCCACAACAAGCCCAACAGATAAGCGTTGGCAAGCAATTCGGATTTATATTTAACCTTGTCTTCCTCGCTCTCGGCTTTGTTCAGATTGTTGACATTTTCGTGCAAATAACTCAATGCCAGCGGGGTGTTCAAGTCATCGGCCAAAGCCTCGACCACTTTTGCCTCCGGCTCAACTTTTTCAACCCTCACATCTTTAACTCTTAACAAAGCATTGTAAAACTTATCCAAAGTGGCTTTGGCATTGTTCAAGCCTTCAAAGGTGAAGTTGAACGGTTGGTGATAATGTGCACTCAAGAACAACAATCTTAAAGCTTCGGCCGGTGCTTTTTTCAAGACATCGTCCAAGATATAAAAATTACCCAAAGATTTGGACATTTTCACGCCGTCAACCATCAGCATGCCGGCATGAACCCAATAATGCGCAAAATGTGTTCCTTCAAAAGCGCAGCAAGATTGAGCACACTCGTTTTCATGGTGCGGAAAGATCAAATCCGAGCCGCCGCCGTGAATATCAAAATCATTTCCCAGCAACTTGGAACTCATGGCTGAGCATTCCAAGTGCCAACCGGGACGGCCATAACCCCAAGGGCTTTCCCAACCCGGTTCGGAGGGTTCGGAGGGTTTCCAAAGCACAAAGTCGGCCGGATTTTTCTTGTAATCGGCCACTTCCACTCTGGCACCGGCCAACATTTCTTTCATGCTTCTGCCCGACAAGCTGCCATATCCCGGCATGGAATCTACCGAAAACAGCACATGGCCTGCTGCCTCATAAGCATGGCCATTGGCTAATAAGCGCTTCACCAACTCAATCATCTCATTGATATAGTCGGTTGCTCTCGGGCGATAGTTCGGCTCCAAGTTGCCGAGTTTTTTCATATCGGCAATATACCAATTATAAGTTTCTTCGGTAATCTCGCGAATCGGCTTGCCGGTTTCTTTGTGCTTGTTTAAAATCTTGTCATCAACATCGGTGATGTTGGACACGTAAGTTACGTGTTCCGGGCCATAGACATAGCGGAGCAGACGATAAAGCACGTCATAAGACACCGGGGTTTTGCCATTGCCCAAATGTGCTTTATCATAAACCGTGGGGCCACAGACATACATGCGCACATTGTTACAGTCGATGGGAACAAACTTTTCTTTGCGACGTGTTAATGTGTTATGCAAGTATATGTTTACCACGATTTTTCTCCTTATCTTTCTATCTATCTTATAATTATGCGGCCTCGCCTTTTAATCTTTTATAGGCTTTGGCTCTGCCCATCAAAGGCATCAAGATTTTGAGTTCCGGCCCGTTTTCTTGCGCGGTTAAGGCTTTTCTTATCGGGTGGAACAAATCTTTGCCCTTCTTGCCGGTTTTGGCTTTGACTTCATTAACCCAAAGATTGAAGGTTTCTTCATTCCAGGGTTCTGCCGGCAACAATTCGGCCGCAGCTTCGGTCAGAGCGGCATCTTCCATCACAGGTTTGACTTCTTTGTGGCAAATATCTTCCCAAGCGGTGATATCTTTGACAAAAGTCAAATTGCCTTTAACGGCATTCCAGAAGTTTTCATCAGCATCAATCCGGCCTTTAACATATTCATACGGCGCGCCGTGAATGAATTTGGTGTTGAATGTTTCCAGTTCTTCTACATCAAATTTGGGCTGAGAACGACCGATTTTGCTCAGATCCAAAGATTTTGCCAAACTTTCCAAATCATAAAACGGTTCAATGCTTTCAGATGTACCCAATTTGGCCAAGAAAGAGCTGATGGCCATGGCTTCAATGCCTTCGGCCTTCAATTCTCTCACACCCAAGCTGCCCAAGCGTTTGGATAATTTACCCTCTTTACCTGTCAACAACGGCAAGTGACCGAAAGTCGGCACGCTGCCGCCCAAAGCTTCAAACATTTGAACTTGGGAGGCGGTGTTGGTCACATGGTCTTCACCACGAATAATATGCGTGATGCCGAAATCATGGTCATCAATGACCGACGGCAAATGATACAAGAAACTTCCGTCTTCGCGAATGATAATCGGGTCGCTCAAGTTTTTGGCTTCATATTTCACTTCGCCTCTGACCATATCATTCCACTTAATTTCGCCATCAATGAGCTTAAAACGATAGTGCGGTTTGCGGCCCTCTTTTTCATAAGCGGCAATTTGTTCGGCAGTGAGCTTCAAAGCCGAGCGATCATAAATCGGCGGCAAGCCTTTGTTCATCAGGCGTTTGCGCATAAACTCAAGCTCTTCGGCGGTTTCATAGCAAGCATAAATGCGGCCGTCTTTCTTCAATTGTTCCACAACCTCATTATAACGGTCAAAACGAGCCGATTGTCTGGCTTCTTCTTCCCAAACAAGCCCAAGCCACTTTAACGAATCTCTCAAAGAGAGTTCATATTCTTCCTTAGAGCGCAGTTTGTCGGTATCATCAATACGGAGCATAAATTTGCCGCCCAGTTTTTGGGCCAGCAACCAGTTAAACAATGCGGTTCTGGTGTTGCCGATGTGCATATAGCCGGTCGGTGACGGTGCAAATCTGACTTTTATTTCACTCATAACTTAAATATCCACTTTAATTTATTAAACAAAACTAAAGCCGATATTATAAGCATATCTTTATAAATTCAAGGTTATTTTTGCATTTTATGGGCTTTTTATTGCGCTGCGGTTTCCAATTTTTGTCGGTTGGTCCGCTCTGTTGATTTGACAACCGTTTCCAGGTCCTCCAAAAACCATGTCATGTCATTGTCCGCTTCCGCCACCATCTGGTAAAACCGATTGCGATATGACAATATCAAACTGCTTTCCGCTAACTTCAAATCTATAATCTGGATACCTTTCTTATTTTGCACCAGCCTGAATATCACATTTATCTTTTGCGCTTGATTTTCTTCTGAAAAATTTTTGCCTAAATCTATCTCTGCAAAAACTTCCGTATAATTTTGGCTCGGAATGGCATTCAAAATCTCAAAACTTATCTTGTCCTTAAACGTGAGCGGAAAACTTTTATATACCGCCAAGGCATAGCGTGTGAACAAATCTTGATATTGCTTTTGCTGTTTGGCACTCATCTGCCGCCAATATTTGCCAATCACAAATTTGGAAATATAGTCCAAATCTATATAATTTAAGAACAACTCATCTAATTTTTGATATTTTTGTGCCAAATCTTTTTCTTGAAAAGTTGAGAGCAGCAAATTGCCCTTATCCTCGGCCCAAGCAACGGCTTCTCTCGGGTTTGGCGCCGCCGCCTCTGCCCGGAAAGCAAAAATTGATAAACAGACGATAATAACTTGTAAAATTTGCTTACTTTTCATTTAAAACTGTCCTATATTGCTTTTATTATTTCAAAGTGTAATGCAAATTGGTTAAAAAAATGAAACTAAAACTTTTATTTCTCATCTTTTTGTCTTGTTTCTTTTATCACAATGCTTTTGCCGTTGATGCCGGTTTTCGTTTCATCAAAACCCGGGGCGAAGTGGTTTGCGGCACCGATTTAACCTCTAAAAATTATGCTTATAAAGATGAAAACGGCTTTTGGCACGGTATCGATGCCGACTTGTGCCGCGTTTTTTCTGCCGCCGTTTTTGGCCGAACAGACCGTTTTAAACTCGTGGATGTTAAAGCCGACCAAGTCAACTCCGCCATCGCCAATAATAAAATTGACATTATGCTCGGCAATGCCCCCTCAACCGCCAGTAAAGATATTTCCGGCAGGACCACGCAGGCCGCCATTCTTTATTATGACAAGCTTATGTTTTTGGCTCACTCCATTGATAATGCCACTTCTATGGAAGCTTATAAAGGCAAAAAAGTTTGCACCGTTTCTAATTCTGAAAACTATTATAATTTGCAAAATTACAGTGATAAATATAATCTTGATCTTAAGCCTTTGTTTTTTAACAATGAGCAAAAAGCAAAAGAAGCTTTCCTCTTGAAAAGATGTGAGCTTTTTGCCGGAAGCGAACTCTATCTTAAAGGGATTCTGACAGAAATCGGAAATTATAATATCAATGTAAATATTTTGCCCGAAATTGTGGCCGAAAAACCCGTAAGCGCTCAGGTCTTGCGCGATAATCAAAAACTCCGCGTGGCCGTGAAATGGATTGTGAATGCTCTCGCTTTGGCTGAACAAAACGGCATTACCTCTAAAAATGTTGATGTCTTTATCGGGGTTAAAGAAAACTCTCTTAAAAACCTCTTGGGTATCAATCCTGATCTTTGGAACAAGTTTGAACTCAATCCGGATTGGGTTAAAATCGTGCTGAAAGAACTGGGAAATTATGGTGAAATTTATGACAGAAATTTGGGAAAAGATTCTAAATTCAACTCTGAACGCGGCAAAAATAATCTGATTGAAAACGGCGGTCTTATCAATGCTCAGGTCTTTTTCTAAGCTATCTTTCTTTGGCTTAAGGCATGCCTTAAAATAAAGTCTGCCGCTGCATCTAACCCCTCTTGCGTAATGCGGTGCTGCCCGCCTTTTACAACATATGTTTCAACATTGACGCCCAAATGTTGTAAGTTTTTCTTGGTAAAATCTTGCGCGGCAAAACGCACTAAATTGTCGGCATCACCGTGGATTAACAACATATCCGGCTTGGATTGCGCATGACGCAGCAAAAACTTGTGCCCGGCCATGATCCCGCTGAAACTTATGCACCCGCCTATCTGTTTTTCACGCATTAGCGCCGTGTATATGGCCAGCATGGCTCCTTGCGAAAAACCACATAAATATAAATCTTTATCTTCAAGCTGATAAGCACTTAAACAGGCATCAATATAGTCATTCAAATATGAAAAAGCCTCTTCCAAGCCTAAGGTCATTTTGTTATATATTTCAACACAGGCTTCCATGCTCGGCACGGTTTTTCTTTCATCATTGGGGTCAAAACGGTGCATGGAATACCACTGGCGCTTGTCGTCTAATATCTCACAGCTGATGGGCGCTTGCGGCAAATGAATCGCCGTGTCATCAAACATGCTTATAAACTTTTGCAATTTGCCTTCCAAATAATCGGCATTATCAATATAGCCATGCAAAAATATAATCAGTTTGCGCGGCTGACCATTAACATAAACAATCTCTTCATTTATTGCATTAAGCATTTTAGATATCTTCCGAATCCGGCTTTTTTTTCATTGCCTTACTTTAAGGCAAATTTTCTAAAAAAAACGTAAACAAACGCAGCGCGTTTGATCGCAAAAGTTTGACTGCCTACCTGTCTGTGCCTTAAAACCGCGATGCTCTTCCCTCTCTTGGCGGAGCTGCTGTGCCTCGTTCATATAAAAGAAATGCCAGCTTGACCGCATCAGTTTGACTGCCTATCTGTCTGTGCTTCGAAACCGCGATGCTCTCCCCTTTCTTGGCGGAACTTTTGCGCCTCGTTCAGGTAAAAGAAAAGCCAGCTTGACCGCATCAGTTTGACTGCCTATCTGTCTGTGCTTCGAAACCGCGATGCTCTTCCCTCTCTTGGCGGAACTTTTGCGCCTAACGAAAAATTCAATTGAAACAAATTAAGGAAAGTGATGTAACGATAAACAACACCGCATATATCAGCATATAAAACGCAGGTTTGCTCATTTTTTGTTTTATTGTTTTGCGATATAAAAGCGGAAATATAATATATATCAAAAGATAAACGCTCCCCCAAAAACCAACATAAAGCTCATAATCTTGCGGGGTAAACACAAATGCCGTTATGCCGCCCATAATCATGGGGACAACAAAAAATCCAATGATAAAAAATATTATTTTCTTCATAAGAAACCTCTCCAAAACACAATAACAGAGGCAAAATAAAAAAGCAAATTTTCTTTATAATAATATGGCAGGCAGGGGTTTCCCCTGCCCGTCGCTAATCTTTGGGATATTTGAACTTGATAGCCTGCCATTTTTCAATCACGTCTATCAACTCATAAGGCAAATCGCCGCCATCTTGCAAAACCATGTCAAAAGCTTTCAATATGGCATCCAGTTGTTCTCCAATCGGCAGTTCTTTTTCATAGGCTGCTTGTCTTTTTTCTTTATATGTTTTTTTTATTCTTGGCATGTTTCTCTCCTTATTTTAATATTTTGCCGGTGGTATCAACAATTGTTCCCAGTAGTCCTGAGGTCATATTGCGTTCTTTTTCTTTCAACTTTTGTGAATAAGAATATTCATGATTGTCATTTGCGTTTTGCAGTTCATCGTAGCCTTTTTCAAGCTCCCTCTGCTGAGCGGCCAAGGCTGATTTGCTTGACCCTAGGCCCATGGCGCTCAAACTGGCTCTGCGGCTTGCCAATTGCTCGTTCAAAAGATTTTTTCTTTTCTTTTGGTTGTATTGATAGTTTTTTTGCATTTGTTTCATTTCTTTGTTGGCGTCATCGGCCTCTCTCAACAAGTTCACCGCATTTACGCCAACACTCAAAGCTGTTCCCATACCTCCCATTTTTCTTTCCTTTCTTTAATCTTTGGTTTTGATTTCATTAACAACGGATAAAAGCACAAACGGACACGGAATGTTGCTCTTGATACTCCACATTGGTTTTTGAACATCTCTTATCCAACCAATGGAACGCAACTCAACATCACCGCTAAACTCTGAGGGCGGAGAATCTAAAATTTGGTCCCTGTGCATTTTCTTGAGCGGAACATCAAAATAGCCGTTGCCAAAATTGAGCTTTAATGATTTTGATGATATAATTCTGAAAATGCCGTATATTAAACGATATGCCTTTGGCGGATACGGCCTTGCTGAATCAACCATAAACGGCAGCGGCTCAATCACATGTTCATAGGGCAAACCGACAATAATTTCTTTGGCAGCTTCCGTCAGTTTTATCCGGCCGTTTTCAACTTTTACTTCCCCGATTGTGAAATCATCTGCCACAACAGCCAGCGTCTTACCCTCCAGATAATCCAACCCTGACCACTCTGTTTGTGCCGTTTCCGCAACCAGCTTTTTGGCACAATCGGCATAAAAACCTTCGGCAAAGGTTTCTAAAAACCAACGCTCGTCCCTTTTTACCACAAAATATATTTCATTGCCGATGACCGCACAGGAAACAAATGCTCCTTGCGTGTTCAATTTGCTCCAGGCATTAACCTCTTCCGTGCGATATGACGTCAAGCAAGAAACCGTGCCGTCTTCCAAAATGATATATAAAATGCTTTCATCTTGAAAATATGTGCAATCAACCGGTTTGGTGATGATATCATTGGACAATAAGGTTAAATCTTTGGCCTGATAAGCCTGTTCAACATCGGCATACAAAAACTCTCGTAACTGTTTGCCGCTTTGCGAGATAAACAACGTGGCTCCATCCACATTTTGCGGCGGCAGAGAATATTTGGTATAAGTGCCGATATTGGTTTGGCGGTTTAATTTGATGCTGGTTGGCGTCAACGGCTCCCCCGAAACCATCCATTCCGCCCCGGTCGTGAAAACCAACAAGTGCCTGGTTGAAACAACATTGGTGATGGCATTGACCTGATCTGACAAAATGGCAAAATCTATTGACTCATCATCTAAGCCGGTTCCAATATCAAAATTGAACAAATCCGACGATTTTGACAGCCATAAATGGTTGGGCAAGGATTTTGAACCGCCTATGACCATTCTGTCTTGATGAAAAGTTACCGAGTTTGGATATCCTCTGGCCGGCGAAAAGGCCTGTTCTTCCCAATCCGTGCTGTTGGCGCTGCTACTCAGCTCTTTGGTAACCGTGGCATTGGCTTCATAGGCATTGATGATGGAATTGATAACCGCCTCGCCTCCGTGTATTCTTATCCGCACACCTTTGTATGCTGCCGTGAAAAATGCACCACTTGTCATCAGCGTGATACTTCCTTCCTTGGCACTGGGTTTCATAACCATTGTGTTTTGGTAAAAGTTATAAAACGGACAAAAAACCTGTCCGCCGCTTTGATAAAAGTTCCATGGCGCAATTTTCCATTCTTCATTGTTATTGCGGCTTATCTCTTGCGGAGCTACATCGGGATGCACAATCAACAATGTATCGGCACTTTGCGTCCAGTTGATTTTGTGCACTTGCTCCATGCTCCACGGCGTTTCAAGAGAAGAAACGACTACACCATCTTTATAAATTTTGACGCTTTTGTCTTGAAAACACAGCAGATAGGTTTGCTCGGTATTAAACTCAAAAGAAATCAGCCTTCCTTCGGCCCCGATCTCATCAACCATACGCATGCCTTTTCTCCTGGAAACGCCGCCGGTTGGACTGATTAAAACATTTTGCAGGCTGCCGGCGCCGTTTTCAAAAATTCTTAAATCGCCTCGACCATATAAGTTTTTTGATAATTGTCCTGAGGTGAAGTTGGTTTTGACGTATATTTGGTTCATTGTCTGACCTCCACCAAGCTGAAATCTTCAAACCGCGACGGAGTGGATTGTTGCGCATCTACCGTGCGCGCTCTTGAGATGCTGTCTTCTGCAATTTTGCTCAAAAATTCTGCACGCGTTGTGCTTTCAGTCAACGGAATGCAAAACTCGTAAGCCAATTTATTTATCAAAGCCTCACAAAAATAAGCCGGAAAATTATCTTCATCCGGGCGACGCAAATAGGTTAAATTTATCTGGCTTAAATTGCTGTATAAACAGTCTTTTACAATGCGATATTCCACACCCTTGCCCCTGTTGCCGCTGCCTGCCGATATAATCCGCAAAAAATCTGCCGGCAATAAATAGGCATATTGATAATCTGCAACGGGAGCCGTTTCCAACCGCGCCAATTTTGTCTGGCTCAACGCAAAACTCCAGGGATATGAGGACAATAAGGCATCCCTTATGTAAGGATATAAACTTTCTGCCACTTCCGCTTCTGCCGTGCCGTCTTCAAAACTGCTGATGCCTGAAGCGCCGATTTTTATTAATGCTTGAGAGCATATATCTATACTGCTGTTACTCATGTTCTGTTCCTTTAGAAAAAAAGAGAGCCTGACTTTATGCCAGACTCTCTTGTCATTTGCCTGATAGTGTTATTTGTTATTTATTTAAGCTGCCGGGGCAAGCGCGGAGACGCTTACCGCACCGTCTTCAACAGATACTACCGACAATATGGCCGGAGCAAGTGTGCTTTCAACAGACGTATTGGCCAAAATCATGTCTCCTTTGCGCGCAAAAGGTGCAATCTCGTTGAAATATCCGCTGCCCTTTACCGCAGTCAAATCATCTTCCGTGGAATAGTTCCACAAGGTAAACCCGTTGGCATAGGCCATAACACTAAAATTTTTTGCATTATATGACATATTTTTTGTTCCTTTCTTATCTTTAATTATTCTTCTTTGCATTTGATACGGACAACGCCGGTGCCATCAATCAAGCAGGCTCCTTGGCTCATCATATTATTCACAAAGTGAGCCGCGTGGTCACCGTGCCAGGTAATGTCTGACTTCACATCTTGGCCGGAGGCATGTCCAACCGCGGTTTTGTGGAAAATGAAGCAATCGCGTTCTGTTCCGTCAAGCGGCAAACCTGTATGCATAATCCAGTTGATGCCCAACCATTTGCGGCTCTCCGTGCCTTTCAAAAACGGCAAGTTGTCACCGGCATAGTCAGAGTTGGAAAATTCATCAATGTTCAACAAAGCATTCCATTGTAAAGGACCAACAATACCAAAACGTTGACCATCATCAGGAACATCATTGCTGTTTAATTTGGCAAAGGCTTGCAAAATGGTGTCTTTGGTCAAAACTTGAGCATAATCACCAACATCATTATCGGCCGGAGCTTTGTTCAAAGCTTCAATAATCAACTCATCGGTTTTTCTACCCAAAGCATAAGCACCGGCACTGGCAACCACACGACGCTCATCAATGCTCATTTTGAGCTCGTCCAAAGCATCAACCCAGTCACCGGCATAGTAGTCTTGCAACTCACATTCTACCGGCGCGTGGTCAATGCTCATTACAGGAACCAAACCATGACGCGCTTTGCCTGAGGCAATGCCTTTGCCCACTTTTTGAAACACTGTGGTGGCACCCACAACATTGCCCTTATATCTCACGGCGTTTCTCAATTTTGAACCCATTTGTTGATAGGCCAAATGAACATCGGCTTCAAAGTTTTTTATAAAGGATTTACTTACTTCTGTTGACATATTATTTTATTCCTTTTCATCATAAGTTATTGTTGATACGTTATTTTTCAGGATACAGTTTTTCAAAACCACGAGTGATTTTGGCGATATAGGCGCTATCCTTATCACGCCAATAACGCGGGTCTTCCATCATTTTACGCAGGCTTGATTCGCTCAAGTTTTCTACCGCACCGCCCTCTTTGGAAAGAAGCGGCTCGGAAGAAGTCATCATATTATAAAGGGCAATCACCCCTTCTGATGTGGAGCTCAAAGCATCGTAAACTTCAGGATTGACATTTTTTTGTGCCCAGTTGGACAAAGAGCGCGAAATTTCATTAAACTTGTCGCGACCTCCAAAATGGCGTGCCAATTTGTCCAGCTGTTTTTCTGCTTCAAAATTGACGGCCATTTCATCTAAAACCGGCAATACTCTCTCTCCGGCCAGGTCATATACAAACTGAGCCTGATCATTGCTGAAACCTTTTTCATAAAAACGTTTCATCAAGTCTTCATCCACCTCCAGAACCGGAGACGGACTTTTGATTTGATATTGCGTATAATCTGACGGCATGTTGCGCAGGTTGGTTTCTATCAAATTTTCATCACGTCTGGCCATGTTGAGATAGTCAGCAATCAATTCTTCCAACTTGACCTCTCCTGTTTCCGGGTTCCAGAATTTTTCCGGCAGACCTTCAGGCTTTTCTGAATAACTTCCGTTTTTGGCATAAGCGGAAGTTTCCAAAAGATTTTCTGTTTTTGCTTTTGGTTGCATTTATTTTCCTTTCATATTAATTTTTTTTCAGATTGGTGCGCTCAAACGCTCAATTTGTTTGACCAACCTTCTTTGGCCCTCCAAATCGCGCAATTGGCGCTCTTCAATATCCGGCCCCATACATCTTTCTATGGTTTGCCGGCGTAAAAAAGAGAGGACAATTTTGCCCTCTTTGCTCATAAAACACCGCACAAAGGCTTTTTTGATTTCTTCTTCGCTCATTTGTGCCGTGTCATATTCCTCAAGCGGCTGCATTTTCCTGCCCTCCGCTGAGTAATTCTCCTATGGCGTTGATGTCAATTTCTTGTTCATTAATCAGTTTTTCGGGAACATTTAAGATTTTGCCCAAAGTTTTGGCAGCTTCAAAAACATTTACCGCCATCAAACCACCTGCCCCCAAACCAGATACCATCGATACCCATTCGGAAATGTTGTTCACATCTTCTCTGGCTCGGAGCATGGCTAAAGGTGATTTGTATTGCAAATCAACAATCTTACCGTCCAGGTCAAAGTTCATGATATCTCCGCGGCGCTGCAATATTAAGAAAGCGCGCTTTAACAACGGGGTTAAAAGCTCGGTTTGCAAACGGCCGAAACTTGCGCCCAAAATGCGCGCAATTTCTGCCGTGCGTTCCAAAACCTCGGTTGCCGTCATGTTGGGAGAATTGACCTGCGATAACCTATCTGCCAAAAGCGCATGATTGATGCTCTTTTGCAAATTTTCCAAAATCAGCTGCGAGACATCAAATTTTCCCGGGGCTTCAAGCGGCGTCAAGCCTTTTGAGCCAACCGCTTTGGGAATAATTGCTCCCGGAACCAACTTGATGTTGGCCGGATTTAAGACACCATCGTCTTCTGCCTGCCAAATGCCGGTGACGGATATGGATGCATTTTTCAATATCAGCTCCACAACCTTATTGGCCGTTTTGATATCCGGCAAAGCCTTCATGACGGGAGAACGGCCATATATCTCTCCCGGGGCTTTTAACCAACGAAAATTGATAAACGGCGATGTTGAGAAAATGCCTTCTCGCAAAACAACGTTTTCTTCGGGTCCCACATTTTCATCCCAAAGAAAAGCCGTATATTCATAGCCGGCGGCTCCAAACTTGCCGTTTTGCGGAATAACGGCTTCAACCAAGCTCAAACGATATTCCGGGTTGTCATATTGTTCCAACCAGCGCTCCGGCAAATCTGCCTCGGGAAAGCGCAGTTTGATATCATCTAAGCGCACCTGAGAACATCTGAACGTGGTGTCCAATTTGCCATCAGCACTCTCTTCCAAAGCAATCTCTCTTAACGGAACGGCATAAAATCTGAAGGCTGAGGCCTCGCCAATCGGTGCTTCTTCAAACATCAGACACGCCGTGCCGGCAACAATCAAATCCAGATAGCATTGGTGAATTTCCACGGCAAAATTGGAATGTTCAAAATTTTGCAACATCACATCGGCTGTTTGGCTTAAGGTTTCCGCAACTTGCGATGCTTCTTCCGGGCTCAATTCAGGACCGGCTTTAAGGCCAAACCATTTGGCCCATGGCGGTGTTAATTCTGCCAGTAAAGATGAGGCCAGTTGGTCCACCGCATCGGGCGCCGTGGCATCAAACAAATGCAGGTTCTTTTTGCCGCCTTCTTGGCTTTGGAACATTGAATCGCACACATTTTCTCTTTGCGGAAAAGCATATTCATAACATTCTTGCCAATGAGGTTCCCAGAGCTGTTTTCTTTCCACAGCCTTTTGATAACGTTTGATCAGCTTTTCTATTTTGTTGTCCATTCTTATTCTCCCAGCAGTTTTTTGCGGTTCAAGTCGCGGTTTTGCGTGTCAAAAATTCCGTTGTATGAGGTATGGATTGTGCTTTCCATGCCTCTTCTTTGGCGTGCCAAAGCTTCTTGTTTTGCTTTTTCTTCATCTTTGGCTGACGTATCTTCCACAACTTCAATTTTTGGTTTGCTACTGAAAACTCCACCCATTTTTTTCTTCCTTTCATAAAAAAAAGCTCAGATTTTTTATTTATCTGAGCTCTTAAGTTATTTTGTTGATTACTTTTGATATCATCCCCTCTTTGGGGCGATTTTGTTTTTCTTGCGAGGTTTTAACCACCTGCAAGCCCAGCACGCCAAGTGCCACACTCCACAATGAGGTGGTCTCGACCAACGCGGCAATTATATTTTCGGCATTGGGATATCCGGCCAAAACCACATAGCACACTGTGCCAATGGTCAGCAACCAAGCCAAAGCCACGGAATAGCCAAAAGCCGGGCGCCAAAAACGCACAAATTTGTCTTCAGCATTCAGCTCTTGCCTAATGGTTTGATGAATCTCACTTAATGTTTGCTTATCTAGCTCGTTTTCCAGCTCTTGCATTTTTTCCATATGCCGGTTGGCTTCGCTCAAGTCTGCCGAAGATATTTTTTGCTCGTTAATGGCCGAGCTCACTTCACCTAAGGCCTGGCTTGCTTTTTTGGCGCTTGCATCCGAAAGTTTTTCCAGCCCGGAATTGACCAGCTTTATCAAAAACGGCAAGCCAAAACGGCTCAAAATTTTGACCAACATTTACCCCTCCACATCGTTATAAAAAACATGATTGCCAATTTCATAACAAGGGATGCGTCCGATTGACCATTTGGGCCGCACTCTCTTGTTGTGATAATGTGTGGCTCCATAAGTTTTGTCTTCCAACATGCCTGATATGGCACGCAGGGCAATTCTCTTACAGGTGGCATATATCGGGTTGCCGTCATCTACCCTAAGCAAAATTCTGTAATTTGGGTCATCCGTGTTCCAACAAGAAAATTGCTTGTTTTTTTGGCAAACTTCAGCAATTGTGTTGCCCCACCAATATCCCTTCTTCTTTTGGCTGATTTTTACTCTGTTCATGATTACCGATGCCACTGCCTCTTGGCCGGACAACGGTTCTCCTCTGGCCTCGCCGAAGATGGTTTTGGCCAAAATATCCGTGGTTAAATCCGTCATTGATTTCTTCCTACTCCGTCTAGTTTTTTTTCTATCCTCAATAAATGGTCGGTTAAGCGATTTTCCACATCTTTCAGGTAATTGACCGAAACATAGTTCCTGGCAACATGGAGCTTGAAGTCTGATAAAGCATCTTTCAAGTTTGACACATGGGCATCATGCGCGTCTTTTAGGTGCTCAATCTCAACATCGGCTTCTTTTTTGTTGCGATTTACCGTTCTGAACAATGCGGCAAAAATTGGAAGCTCGACCATGGCTATCCAGTTTGTTAACTCATTAAACATTGTTTTTCCTATTCAATTTCAAAAGTTGTTTGTGCAGAAAATTGTTTGGAAGTGCCCTGCCATTTATTGATTTTCGGTGTTTCTCCCAAAGCAAATTTGACTGATAATCTGACCGGCTCCGAACTCAAACATCCGGCCACCGCATCCAAAGCATCATCATGGGTTTTGCCCTCAGGTGAAAACTCTCGCATTTCTTCAATAAAAGGTGTGGACCAAATTTTTTTGTGCACGTTCAAGGCTCTTTCTGCCAACAAAACCTCAAATGCGGAAATAATCCGCTCGGCTTTATTTGTGGAAGAATACATTTCCAAAACTGCCACGCGCATATTTTTTTGCGCCAAAGTTTGCCGCAATATTCCCGGCAAAAATTTACCGATGCCATTGGCTTCCACACGCACCGAATTTAAATGGTTGCGCTCCAGAAACGCCGCCACTTTTTGACATTGCAGCGAGGCCGCATTGTCAACATCTTCCTGTTTGATTTTGATATATTCCAAATCATGCAGCCAATAATGTCCGTCTTCATCGGTGAAAACGCAGGCTATGACCGAATTGTCTCCTTTGGCGGAAGCAAAGGAAGGATCCCACCAACAAGAAGCTGAAACCATTTTTTTCTCCCCAATCTTCAAATAATCGCGATTATTGGCAAAAATGATTTTGATTTCACCCTCATAGGCTTTTAGCCTTGTCACATCTAAAATGCTGTCGGTAAAATTGACCGGGGTCAGCATCATTTGTGACAAAAACTTGTTTTCTCCCGAACGAATGCGAATTGATGCTATGTTTTCTTCACTAAAACGCTCCGGCCAGGCCGATTTGCCGTTCTTATCCAAAATGGGCAACTCAAGCTTTTTGAAACCCAGCAAAAACGGTTCCGTTTCCGGCTTTTTGGCATCCGGCGCCGTTTGATATATGGTATAAAACGTGTGCGGCGTGCCAATGTAAAGTTGCATGCCGTTTGGCGTTAAAATATAATCTAACTCCTCAAGTTTTTCACGCATGTCTGCTCTCTTGTTCGGAGAATCAGAGTTTTTTGGTACCTCAACATCATCACAAATTATCAAATCAGCACGCAGACCCGTGATATTGGCGCCCAAACCTTTGGCCAGCATGGACGGATCACGCAGCTCAAGCGGCCGATTGACCGTAAACTGCCCTGAGGCCCATTGCTCCAGCTTTTTGGGCTTCAAACCTTTGGTTAACGGATGCTGCTCAATTATCCTTTTGACGTTTCTGACCATTTTTTTGGCCAAAGCATGATCCGCCGCCATGACCAAAATTCGGGTTTCGGGTTTGAAATAAAGCACCCAGGCGCAAAACAAACCCACAATCGTTGATTTGCCCGAATTGCGAAAAGCCATGAGCAAACCTTGCCTTTTGTCTTGGCTCAAAAATAAATTTGACAACCAACGCGACATGGTTTTCTGGTGCTTGGGAACTTTTAGCCCTTGTAAGCGCAACCAAACAAATATAAATGCAAAAAAGCCGACCTTTTTTTCTCGGTCAGCTTTCTTCATCCTCTTCTTCCTCTTTGGCCTCTTCCAAAAGCGTTGCTATGTCAAAATTGTCATTATGCGTTTCCGGCAAGATATCATCTTCCGTCCAGCGCGCCAATTTCAGCAAAGTTTCGGCATGCACCACGGCAGATTTGCAAGCGCTGTGGTGAGCGCTGAAACCCTTGGCATCGCTCGGAGCAGGTTGTTCGGCAAAATTTTCATAACTTTCTATCACTTCCGAAATTTTTTGCGGTAAAGTTTTTTTCAAATTGTTTTTTAATGATTTTAGTGTTTTTACTTTTTTAATTTTACTCGGCATATCTACTCATAACCCCATAAAAAAAGCTCCCGACAAAGGAGCTTAAAGTTTATTTTGGACACACTACCGGCAAGTGATGTTTTAGATATAAATTAAAAAAAATTGTTTGTCAAGACTTTTTTCCTACTATTTTTGATTGTTTATTAAAAATTTATATAATTGATGCGGTGTGAAAAGAAAAAATTTGTGAATCCCCAAAACTCTTTTAATCAGCTCAACACAAGTAAAAACCCCGATAGGCGCGCATTTTAACGGTGCTTGACCAAACTCTACAGGCACCAATGTCATGCCCTTATCTTTTTGCAAATGTTTTATATAATTTATGTCAAAAACTGTGGAATACTCAAAAAAATATACCTGATTTGACATGGGATTTATCTCCAGCCATATATCAGGATTGTTTTGGATTCTCACTATCAAATAGCAATGTTTGAAGCCTTTTTTCAAAAACCTCAACCACCATAACCCTGTAGAATCCGTAAAAACAACATAGCCCGAATAGATATATTTTCTTACAAAGCCGCTATTTTGCATGGCTTTCCTCCGGCAAAATTTTGAAAAACTTCAAATACACCTCAAAGTTGTATAGCCCTTCTTCCCATAATCTGACCTCACTCCTTTTGGCATATTTATCATCCCAAGGGGATAATCTTTTGTTTCCCCACTTGGCCATCACCCGCAAATGGCGATTGCTCATATGACCACGGCGCTTCATAATCTTTATAATACGATATATGTCTGATATTTCACAACACCTTGGTTTCCCCCAATAATCACTCTTTGAACGAAGCCCGTCTCCTCTGGCCAAAATGGAGTTACAAAACCAAAACCAAACTTCTTCCGCACTTTCAAACGGCTCAAAATTTCCCCTCATTTAAACATTCCCCCTTGAATTATCTTTCGCAATTAACTAAATGTTAACCATAAAGATTTATACATATGGTTGTAGGAATTTCAACATAAAAAAGAATTGATTCCTATTTTAGCTTCTGTTATAATGGGAAAAAATGCTTAAACCCTTTTGAAAGCAAAAAAAATGAAATATGAAAATGTATGGAATGCTGTTGATAACTTGGCAAAAAAACATGGCCTCTCCCCTTCCGGCTTGGCAAAACTCGCCGGTCTCGATGCTACTACTTTTAACAAAAGCAAACGTATTCGCCCTGATGGCAAAAAAAGATGGCCGTCTCTTGATAGTATTAACCGCTTGCTTGAGATTTTTAATATCTCTTTTGAACAATTTTATGCCTTAAGCAACAGCGATGAAGAAAAAGAAAACGGCTCCATCCCCTATATCAAACTCTCTTGCCTTCCTAACCAGCTGGTTGATAAAAAAATTGATATGCGCAATTGGAATAAAGTCCTGTTCCCCGATTTTAAAGACGCCCTTTATGCCGTGGAAATAGACTCTTCTTCCTATGCTCCTTTGCTCAGATATGGAACTATTCTCATCATGGCGGAAAATTCGGATATCAGAAACGGAGATCGCGCCGTTATCTTCCTTAATGACGGACATATCCTCATAAAAGAATTTATCAGAAGGACCGCATCCAAACTTGTTGTTTGCAATATCAACACACCCGAAATTGAAGAAAATGTTGCCATCAATGATGTGGCTCTTATTAACCGAATCGTCTGGATAAGCCAATAAGGAGAAATGTGTTGAATTTGAAAAATTATCTTGTCCTGAGCGATGAAAAACTCAGCGAACTGGAAAGAAAATATGAACGCCTGCCCACTGAGGCAGAGATTCAAAACCTGTCCCTTTCTTTTGACCGCTCCTGCCTCAAGTCTACCATACAGATTGCCAAGAAAAAAGCCGCTTTGCAAAAAACGGCCCGAGAAGAAGCCTATCTGAAAGAAAAAAGAAAACAGGCCATCTTGCAAAAATTTGTCAAGCCTGAATAAAGAACTTATTTGCCAAAAACACTCATAATCTGTTTGATTGTTTCTTGCGGCGGCAAAGAAAAATCTATTGCAATTTTATTTTCCGCCAAGCAGGTTTGGCTTTTTGAATCATATCGGCAAAAAGGCGTGGAAAACCAAGCGGCATACTCTGCACTGTCATCTATATGCAAATCGATCTTATTACGAGCGCAAAACTCACCTTTGGCTTTGTTCCACAGTTCTGCCGGAACCTTAAATTCGCCGTTTGGAAAATATTCTACCTCACCTTTCTCATCATAAAAGTCCAAAATGGCAAAAATCTCTTTATATACAATTTTATGCTCTTGCAAATAGGTCTCAACCACTTTTTTGGGGCCGCCGGTGATGATATATATCTCTATACCACACTCCTCAGCTAAACGATTAAATGCTTGAAAATATTCGGGATGTTTGTCTATCACCCCGTGAAAATCTAAGCCAATCCTGATACTATTTTTCATCTTCGCCTCCAAAGAGCGATGACATCAAATCTTTCAATGAGCTCGGGCTTAAGGCCGAAAGCGGATTGATGTTGATTATCGGATTATCCAAACCGCCGTTGATGGTATAATTGGCGGCAAAAACCGTGCCGTCTTTTCCGCTCAACAAATTGCCGACTATCGGTAATCGGCCTATGAAGTTGTTGATGCTGTATGCCGGCGCAATCACCCCTTTAATATTCAGCTCTTCTGTGTTGCGATCAAAATCTCCGTTAACGGTTATTCCCATCACATCTCCAAAAGCTTTTCCCTCATTAAAGCGCAAAACTTGCTCCCGATATGTGAACGGAATGTCTAAGTGAGAAAATGCCATGCCCTCGCCGGTGAGCATATTGACCATGCCGGTAAAAGAGGCCACCGTTAACAATTTTGCCAGCAACGGCGTGTTGTGAATGCTGAAATCTCTGATCTTGGCATGGCCGATGAACCTTTTGTCTTTGTCTCTTTTGCCGTTTATGCTCAATCTGCCGCCGCGCATATTATCATAAACACGCAAGAATTTTAACGTGCCGCCGGCATCATTACTATCTATGGACAATAAATATTCCTTATTCGGACGCGGCGTATAATCCAGCTTTAAGAATTTTTTTTGCGTGCCGTCAAAATTGCCGATTAAGTGCATTTCCTCAATACCGATACCATTTCTTAACTTTGCGGAACCGGCAAAGTTTTTAACCGAAACATATTCATTGGTCCAAATGCTGTTCACGGCTATAAAGACATCTGTATCGGTCACTTTTTCCAGCGCATCTTCTTCTTCCTTAACGCCGGTGTTTTTCTTGCCATCGGCAGAGATTTTGACCTCGTCTTCGGCAAAAAATTCTGACAAATCATAGCTGCTGCCGGAAACGTTGATTTTGATTTTTTGTTTGGCCGTATTGGCAAACTCAATTTTTGCCTTGGCATTGGTTTTTGGGGCTTTAATCTCAGAAATGTCAATGGCCGAAATTTTGCCTTTTTCCACGCTCATTTTGCCTTTTAAGACAAAGTCTTTTTTGCTAAAGCCAAAATCCGGGATAGATGTCAATTTGTTATTGATAAAATCCAGTTTTATGGTAGCCATGCCAGGTTCATTCAAGCGTTTGCGCAAACCTAAAAACGAGAAATTGACATCTGCCTTGCTCACGTCGGCACGCAGGTTAACCTGCAGGTTTTTATCATCAATCTTGGTTATCTCCGCATCAACATATGTTTGCCCGGTTATGTATGGCGGGTTGACAAACTCGGTATCAATTCCGGCCTTTTTCTTGACCTTATCATCAAACAAAAAGCTTAAATTATAGCGGCTCTTATAGAGCTTGTTGGCAAAATTTTCGTTCCACACCAGTTTGAGCGGAATGTTATCCAACTTGGCATCACCCGAGACCAAAAGACCATTATTGTCCACCTGCAAGCTCAATTTTTCTGCCGTGATAGCCTGCTTGTCCAAGACATCGGGAATCTCTACATCATATAAGGTTGAGCTGACCTTGACTTTGACTTCATCAGGTGCCAAGTCTCTTTTCAACTCAAAATCAAGATATAAATCCGTTTCGGCACGACCTTGCAAAGAATCGGGCTTTATACCCATTTGGGTGGCATATCCCAATGGCTGATGATCAATCAGTTTCAGCGCATCGGTAATGGTTGATTCTGCCTGCAAACTTATCTCGGCAAAGTTGTCATATTTGTTCAAATCATACAAACGCACAAAACCGCTGTTGACCAAAACATTGTCTGAAACCGCCTTGTCAAAATCTATCCGAATCGTGTCATTGGAAAATTTGGCCGTGCCATACATATTGGTCACCTTCGGCATGCCGGTTAAGTAATCCAGACTCACGTCTGCCACCGTGCCGATGCCATCTAATTTAACAAATTCTATATTTTTCTTCTTTTTATCATAGGCAAAATTAAACTCAAAATCGGCATTTTTTATCTCACCGCCAAACAAGCTTGCTTTGCACCAATCCCATGCAATGGTGCCGGCATAACGCGGCCAATAGTCATACAGCTCATCAAACTTCATACTGTCAATATGTGCTTTTAGGGTCAGGCGCAAATTTTCCATTGAGCGCTTTAAGATATAATCCTTTAACCCATCTATATAAAAGCTCAATTTTGCCTTTTGTGTGCCCAGGTCAAAAGTGGCGTTTTCAATTTGTATATTGTTCAAATCTGCCGAAAGATTGCCGGCCAGCATGAACCCCGATATTTTATAGTCTTGGTCTGCCTTATCGGAAAAATGAATGACGCCGCTGCCGCCTTCAAAGTTAAATTTGATGTTCTCTATGGCCGTATCCAAGCTTTGCACGATATTGTCTTTATTTTTTAAAACTTCGGCAAAATTTATCAAAATATCTGTTTTGCCGTTCATCGGAATATCTATTTTGAAAAATTTCTTGGCCGCCTCTTCTCCAAACAAACTTTCCATAATATCGGTCGGAAAAATCTCGCTGAAATATAAACTTAAGGCCAATTTGTTGCTAAACGGTCGATATTCGGCATCAACCCCAAACGAAGATTGGTGCGCATCTGTTTTTATCAACGCATTGAAACTGCTTTCAATATTGGAAAAGTTGCGCTCAAAAGTATAATTCAAGTCAGAAAAAACCCATTTGCGCCCTAAATCCACCTCATGAAACTCAACCGAAGCATTTTCTATGGATATGTCATTGATATAGCTTTCGGGATATACCTTATCTTCCGAATTAAAACGCTCAATAAAGCTTTCAAAACCATCAAAATAATATTCTATCTTTTTTTGGTTTATTTCATTTTTGTTTTCTGCCTTCACGCCATAATCGGTAAAAACATAGACCGTGGGTTGACTCACCTCAATGGAACTTGGCGCGATGATACCGCGTAGCAAGGCTCTGATACTAAATGAGAGCGAAGTTCGGGGCGCCGTGATGGTAAAGCTGCCGTCCGTTTTGCGATAATCTACATTTGTGGCGATGATTTTCAACGGTTTTATCGAACGCACCAGCTCAATGTTCACGCTATCCAAGGTGACCTGATATTGACTATCATCATGATTGAGTGCTTTGATAATATATGGTTTCAAAAACGGAACCTGCACCGGGCCTCGGTATAATTGCCACAAAAACAGCAAGAACATTGCCAGAAAAACAACGCCGACAAAGTCCATGATTTTGTGAAACCGATATGCCCTGATGCCCATTTTTTTCATGTTTTAGCCCACCTTTGCCGCCAAAGAAGCTGCTAAAAATAAGTCGATATCGCCATCCAAAACCGCTTTGGTATCTGAGGTTTCCACCTCTGTGCGCAGGTCTTTAACCAGCTTATAGGGTTGCAAAACATAGGAGCGAATCTGATATCCCCAGCCGTTGTCTCCCTGGTTATCTCTGGCTTCTTCTGCCTTGGCTTCACGCTTTTTCAGCTCCAGCTCATAAAGTCTGGCTTTGAGCATGTTCCAAGCACTTTCTCGGTTTTGAAACTGTGAACGTTGGTTTTGGCACTGAACTACAATGCCGGTCGGAATGTGGGTTATTCTGACAGCCGAATCCGTCTTATTAATATGCTGTCCGCCGGCACCTGATGAGCGGTAGGTATCTACCCGGCAATCTGCTTCGTTTATCTCAATATTTATCTTGTCATCCACCACGGGATATACCCCCACAGAAGCAAAACTGGTGTGCCGTCTGGCGCCACTGTCAAAAGGAGAGATTCTGACCAAGCGATGCACCCCTGTTTCCGACTTGAGCCAACCATAAGCATTGTGCCC
>CALXWB010000019.1 GCA_944392225.1 uncultured Alphaproteobacteria bacterium
ACATTTTCAATTTTTTTCATTTTATATCTCCAATATATTTCAATATTTATATGTATGATAAAATATATGTATTAAAACTGTCAAGTATCATCTGCAAAAAAATCCTCAGATGAGGATTTTTTTATTTTTTATGCCACGTGGCCTTTGTTTGCCAAAATGTGCTTCTTGATTTGGTTTGAGAGTATATCTTCTTTTTTATACCAGATGATATGGTTGTTTTCTTTATCCCAGGCGGTGCCGATGAAGCCTGCTTCGAAAAGTTTTATCATCTTGTTGAACAAAGCCGGCATATTTCTGTGCACATCTGAGCCCAGAGCCAAATGATAAGCCTTGGCTGAGGAAAAATCCGGGGCCGGCTGCTGCAAGTCTTTTTTCAGATAAATTACTTCGGCATTGTCTTCCGGGTCAAACCCGACTTTGGCGATTTGCATCCCATACTGAATGGCATTGACCCAGCTGGCCGGGTTGTCGGCGGCAATTTGGGTGATGGCGATTTTGCGGCCGTGGTCCAGGGCTACTTGCTCACGGATTTTGAGCATTCTTTTCATCAGCCCGTGGCCTCTGTATTCCGGGTCAACCAAAACGGCCTTGAAAACCGCCAGTTCGGAGTTTTTATATTCTCCGGCAAATTCTTCCAAATCTCTTCTGTCATTATCTCCGGGCAAAGATAAAATGGATTGAGACACCAAGCGGTCTTTATCATAGAGGCCGAAAACATACATATGATCGCTCTTCAACGCATTGCTGAAGTCATCAATGGTGCGGTGCAGAATAAAATGTTGTTCATCGGGTTTGAAGCCGGCAATAATCTTACCTTGCAGGTCAATCAAAGCTTTCAAATCTTCAGCGGTCATTTCCAGCTTTTTTAAGGTTAATTCTATTGTTTTGTCGGCAGGCATTATTTTTTTCCTTATCTTAAATTTTTTTTACAAAAAAAGGATTTGAAAAAGTTTGTTTTCAAATCCTGCGGTTGATTTTGGCACTCCAAATGAAAAGCGGCAAATTTCATCGTCGCAGGAAAAGTTGACGTCTGATACGTCGGAATGATTTTTGTAAAAAACAATTTAACATTGCACTTGCTTTCAATTAAAAACTTGTTCTAAAATAAAGGCTCATAAAAAAATTGTCAAACAAAATTTCAGGATAAAGCAAAAATGTCGGAACTCATGGATTTGTGCCAAAAGCTGGTTGGCTTTGATAGTGTGGAAAATAACACTTCCGCGGTGTTTGATTTTATGCAAGCATATTTGCAAAAAGCAGGTTTTGCCGTGGAGCTGATTTACGGTACTTCGGAAGATGGGCAAAAAACATTGCCGGCGCTTTATGCCAGCATCGGGCAGGGGCAAAAACATCTGCTCTTTAGCGGACATTTGGATGTGGTTTCGGCCGGAGACGAGAGTAAATGGCGCTTTCCGCCTTTTGCGGCTGAAATTGCCGACGGGGTTTTATACGGTCGCGGCATTGCCGATATGAAAGGCGGGGTGGCGGCTTTTGTGTCGGCCGCCATAGATATGGTAAAAACGCATAAATTTAATGGCAAAATCAGTTTGCTCTTGGCATCTGATGAAGAAACGGCAACGGTGGAAACAACCAAAAAAGCTTTGCAAGTCTTAGCACAACGCGGCGAAAAATTTGATTTTTCTTTGGTGGGCGAACCGTCTAACCCCAATAAACTCGGCGAGGAAATCAAAATCGGGCGGCGCGGCGATGTGGTCTTGAACATTACTTCTTTCGGCACGCAGGGGCATACGGCTTATCCTCATTTGGCCGATAACCCCATTCATCATCTGGTGGAGTTGCTTATCAAACTCAAAAATCATAAATTTGATGACGGAAACGAGTTCTTTGGTCCGTCGAGCTTGCAAATGACGACGATTGATGTGGGCAACAAAGCCTCAAACGTGGTGCCGGAAAAAGCTTTTGCGCAGCTTGATGTGCGTTTTAACAGCGAGCAAAACTCACAAAAAATCATCTCTCTCGTGCAAAAATATATGGCGGAAACCGAAGGCAAGTTTGAGCTCAAAGCCGATGTGGTGGGAGAATCATTCTTGTCGCCCAAAGATGAAAATGTGCAAAAACTGTGTGATATTATTACCGCGGTTTGCGGTATAACGCCGGAATATTCTACCTCGGGCGGAACTTCTGATGCCCGTTTTGTGGCCAAATATTGCCCCGTGGTGGAGTTTGGCCTGACCAATGCCACCATTCATAAGGTTAATGAATGTGAAAAAACGGAGAATATTGAAAAACTGAAACTCATTTATGAAAAATTTTTGCAAAGCTTTTTTTTGTTATGATGTTTTAGGTTTTTATAAAATTTCTTGATTTTCCTAAAAATTTCTTTTAGCTTACTGATGAGCATTATTTTAATGCTTAGGGCGTCGAAAACCCTTTCGCAGATAGTCGCCGGTATATGGCGACTCACAAATAATATGCCGATTTCTGTCATGGACGGATGTCGGCTGAATAAGGCTATGCGCTGAATAGGCCGAGCCGTACTTATCTGTGAACGGTTTTCGAACATCCGCCCACCTTTGAGGTGGGTTTTGTTTTAATTTGTATCAAATTAGGGTGTTCAGAACATGAAAAAAACAATTCTTTTTTCTCTTATGTTTCTTTCTGCTTGCGGAACTTTATTTAGCGGAGGCAACCAAGATATTAGTTTTGATTCCAATGTTAAAGATGTTAAAGTCTATGTAGACGGCATGGAAATTTGTAAAACTCCTTGTGTGTTTCCATTGGAAAGAAAGTCTTCCTCAGTTGTCGTCGTTGCTAAAAAAGCCGGTTATGAAGATAAGCAAATGGTTTTGCGTAGTAATCTCAATAAGGTTGCAGTCCTCAATCTTACATTCTGGCCAAGTTGGTTGACCGATGTGGCAACCGGTGGAATGTGGCAATATAGCAGAGATGGGGTGTATATTGATATGGAACGCTCAAACTTAAAACACGCTGAACTTCAAAAAGCAAAACAAGATGTTGCAATTCGTCGTTTTGCTTTATTTGGTTACGGTGAATTAAAAATTGAAGCGGCTGCCCAACAAGAAAAAGGGGAATATATTACAGCCTTGTCTTCTTTAAGCGGTGTAGATGCAAAAGATTTAATTCAAACCGTAAACAAATCTCACAGTGCGGTTAATCTGGCTCATAATCTCACAAATTTGTAAAAAATAGGGGCATAAATTGCTTTATGCCTCTATCTTCTAACTGCTTCCTCCGCGGTTCGAGAAGTCTATATTCGTTCTCATCATAAAAAAAGCCTCCGCAAGGGAGGCCTTTTTTATGATGGTGCCGACACAGGATTGACGTCGCTAAAGCTCCGCCGCTTCGTCGTCGCTCGGGCTTTGCCCTCACCAGCATACTTCCGTCTGCTTCTCTCTCCTAGTCGAACCGCTTCCTCCGCGGTTCGAGAACTCTATATGCGTTATCATCATAAAAAAAGCCTCCGCAAGGGAGGCCTTTTTTATGATGGTGCCGACACAGGATTGACGTCGCTAAAGCTCCGCCGCTTCGTCGTCGCTCGGGCTATGCCCTCACCGGCATACTCCCGTCTGCCTCTCTCTCCTAGTCGAACCGCTTTCTCCGCGGTTCGAGAAGTCTATATTCGTTATCATCACAAAAAAAGCCTCCGCAAGGGAGGCCTTTTTTATGATGGTGCCGACACACGGACTCGAACCGCGGACCCACTGATTACAAATCAGTAGCTCTACCAACTGAGCTATGTCGGCATCAACAAAAGGGTTTATAGCTTATCATTTTTTCTTTGTCAATATGATTTTTTTTGATTATGCTGATTTTTGTTTTATGGAGGCAAACATGGGAAAAATCATAGCTATCGGCGGCGGAGAAATTGGTAAAACCAAACTAATGCCCGACGGAACTTTCAAAACTTTTCCAATTCAGACTTTGAAAATTGACAAAACCATTGTGCAGATGGCAAATAAACCTCGGGCAAAAGTGCTATTTTTGCCAACCGCTTCTCAAGACATGCCTGCCTATATTCAGCTTTTTTCCCAATATTACGGAAATAAACTCGGTTGCTTGGTTGATGATTTGCAACTCATCTCCCAAACTTATACTGATGAAGAAATTTACTCTAAAATTGAAGCTGCCGATATTATTTATGTCGGTGGCGGAGATACACGTTTGATGCTTGAGGTTTGGCACCGACATCATTTGGATATTTATCTCAAGAAAGCTTATGAAAATGGCACCGTTCTTGCCGGATTGAGTGCCGGTGCGGTTTGTTGGTTTGAGTATTATGCAAATACTGATTATATGGAAGCTGAAAATCTGTCGTTGGATTTGTTAAAAGGTTTGGGTTTTCTTTCCGGTTTTGCCATGCCGCATTTTGATATTCTGCCATCATCTTTAAAACAAGATATTATCTCTTTGCTCAAACAGAGGAATTTAAGCGGTTTTGGCATTGATGAGTGTGCCGCTTTGGTCTTTGAAGACGGAAAAATATCAATTCTCTCTTCTCAAAATGGAAAAACGGTGGTAAAACTGCCTTAATTTATATTTATTCTAGGTTCGGAGATGTGTTGATGACAGAAGAGATAAAGTTGCATAATCATAATCACAATGCTGAAAAGATGATTGAAAAAATGCCGGAAAGCAAAGATTTTGAAAAAGTTTCGGCTCTCTTCCAACTCATCAGCGACCCGACACGCCTTAAAATTATGTGGCTTTTATGCCATTGCGAAGAATGTGTCAATGATATTGCCTGCGCCGTCAATATGAGCGCGCCGGCTGTTTCTCACCATTTGCGCTTGCTCAAACAAGCCGGACTCTTGTCCAGCCGCCGTGAGGGTAAAGAAATGTATTACAAGCTTTCAGAAAAAGCTCAAGCGCAACTCTTGCATCGCTCGATTGATGATATTTTTGATATTCAATGTCCGATAAACAATTAAATGGCTGTTTAATTGTTCTTGACAACATTATTTTTTGTGATACAATTAAACATATATTTAATCGTTTAATGGAGGAAGCTATGTTAAAGACATATAAATTGGAGAATTTGGATTGTGCACAATGTGCCGCCAAACTCGAATCTGCTTTTAATGAAATTGAGGGTGTGATTAAAGCCACGGTCAATTTTATGACGGAAAAATTGGTGCTCGAAATGGAAGATGGAAAAGTTGATTCCGTTTTGAAAGAAGTGGAAAAAGTCAAAAACAAAATTGAACCTGACTGTGATATTATTTTCTGAGAGGAGAAGGTGTTATGACTAAAAAGCTCAAGAGAAATCTCAAACTTATTTTGGTCGCATTGTTCTTTTTTGTTGTCGGGATGGCGGCGCCGTTGCCGGATATTTACGGCAAAGGGCTTTTGGTCATAAGCTTTTTGATTGTCGGTTTGCCGGTTTTGAAAAAAGCCGGAGAAAACATTTTGCGCGGACAGGTTTTTGATGAAAACTTTTTGATGTCTTTGGCCACCATCGGTGCTTTTGCACTGCAAGATTTTGGCGAGGCGGCCGCGGTGATGTTGTTCTATCAAGTAGGTGAGTTTTTCCAAAGCTATGCGGTTAACCAATCCCGAAAATCAATTGCCGAGCTGATGGATATTCGCCCTGATTATGCCAATTTGCAAAAAGGTGAGGAGATTGTTAAAGTTTCACCCGAGCAGGTGAAAGTCGGCGATTTGATTGTTATTCGCCCCGGAGAACGCGTTCCGCTGGACGGCGTGATTGTTGATGGTTTTTCTTCTTTAGATACGGCGGCTTTGACCGGTGAATCTTTGCCCAAAGATGTGGAAAAAGGCGATGAGGTTATTAGCGGCTGCATCAACCAAACCGGCGTTTTGACCGTGAAGGTCAGTAAAGAATTTGCCAATTCCACCGTGGCTAAAATTTTGGATTTGGTGGAAAATGCTTCCTCCAAAAAAGCCAATTTGGAAAACTTTATTACCCGTTTTGCGCGTTATTACACGCCGACCGTGGTCATTATTGCGGTTTTGCTGGCATTATTGCCGCCGATGTTGATGGCCGGAGAAAGTTTTCATGAATGGCTTTATCGTGCGATTACATTCTTGGTCATTTCTTGCCCTTGTGCGCTGGTGATTTCCGTGCCGCTCAGCTTTTTCGGCGGTTTGGGCGCGGCTTCCAAAGCCGGCATTTTAATCAAAGGCAGCAACTATCTCGAGGCCTTAGCGCATGCCGAAGTGGTGGTTTTTGACAAGACAGGAACCTTGACCAAAGGCAACTTTAAGGTGATGGATATCCACTCTATCCACGGACACCCGGAAAAAGTTTTGGAAACGGCCGCTTATGCCGAGGCTTTTTCAACTCACCCGATTGCACTTTCCATCAAGCAGGCTTACGGCAAAAAAATTGATGATAGCAAAGTTGCAGATTTGCAAGAAATTCATGGCCAAGGCATGACCTTAAAATTCAAAAACAAACAAATTGCGGTCGGGAATGCCAAGTTGATGCAAAATCTCAAAATCAAATGCCCGAAAACCGAGGCGCTCGGCACCGTGATTTATGTGGCCGAGGAGGGCAAATATATCGGGCATTTGGTGATTGCCGATGAAATTAAGGACGATGCGGCTCTGGCTTTGCAACGCTTGAAAGAAAACGGCGTTTCGCGCACGGTGATGTTGACCGGCGACCGCAAAGAAATTGCCGAAAAAATTGCTCAAGAACTGCGTATCGATAAGGTTTATGCCGAATTGCTGCCGGCAGATAAAGTTGACCAGCTGGAAAAGATTTTGTCTGACAAAGACCGCAAAGGACAGCTCCTTTATGTGGGCGACGGGATTAATGATGCGCCGGTATTGGCCCGCTCTGATGTCGGCATTGCCATGGGCGGCATTGGTTCCGATGCGGCGATTGAAGCGGCCGATGTGGTGATTATGACCGATGAACCATCCAAAATTGCCGTGGCGATGAAAATTGCCTCCGGCACGGTGGCCATTGCCCGCCAAAACGTGGTCTTTGCCATTGGGGTCAAACTCATTATTTTGGGCTTGGGCGCCTTTGGTTATGCCTCAATTTGGGCTGCCGTGTTTGCCGATGTGGGCGTGGCCGTGATTGCCATTCTTAATGCCATGCGCGCGCTTTTCTTGGCTCCGAAGAAATAAGTTATACAATTTCTGTGGACAAGTTTCTTTATTGCTATAGTTGAATTTATAAGTTGTGTTATCTATATTCTAATTGTTGCAATAATTAATGTAAAGTTTGAGAAATGTCTGGAAAAAGCAAAAAATATTTTAAGAAATTTATATCTTGGTTGGGCCTGTTTTTCTTTGCCTTTGCCGTTTATATGCTCTATAGGCAGTTGTCAAAATATTCTTTGGATGATATTAAAAATGCGTTGTTAAGCATTCCGGCCCAAAATTTGACTTATGCGTGCATAGCCTCTTTTTTCGGCTATGTGGCTTTGTCTTCTTATGACTATTTGGCCTTGAAATATATCGGCAGAAAACTTGCCGCTTGGAAGTGGATTTTTGTTGGGTTTATCGGCTTTTCGGTCAGCAACAATGCCGGGCATGCCATTGTTTCCGGCGGAACGGTCAGATATCGTTTTTATACGCGTTGGCGTTTTCGCGGAACGGAAATTTTGCGTATGGTGACTTTTTCCGGCTTTACTTATTTGTTCGGTTGCTTTTTGCTCATTATTATCGGCTATTTTCTAACCCCTGATCATGCTTTTGGCGAAGGCTCGGCCTCAAAAATGACCACGCTTGTGACCACAATTGTGGCGGTGATTGGCTTGGCTCTTTATTTTTGGGCGGTGTTGTTCTACAAAAAGCCGATTATCATCAAACAAGTGGAATTTGATATGCCGAGTTTCAAACTGGCTTTGGAGCAGACCGTGCTCGGCGCTTTGGATATTTTGTTTGCCTCGCTGGTTTTATATTCGGTTCTGATTTCTTTTGTGGATATTCCGTTTGACTTGTTTATCGGCGTGTTTATCATTGCTCAGGTTTTGGGCGTGTTCAGCCAAGTGCCGGGCGGTTTGGGCGTGTTTGAAGGTTTGTTCTTGTTCATCATCCCGGGCGGTGAGGCTGAGGCGGCCAAGCTCTTTGGTGCGCTCTTGGCTTATCGAATAATCTATTATGTCTTGCCGCTTATTTTATCAGGCATTGTGCTGTTTGCTTATGAATGGTATTTGGGCTATCAACACCATAAAAAACTGGCAAGAAGAATATAAAAATGCGTGAGTTTGTTCGGATTATTGTTGTTAAAGACAACATAGGAGAGCCGTAATGGAAAATATTGTTCGTGTTGGGGTCGGGGTTTATATTTTTAATGCAAAAAATCAGGTCCTTCTCGGGTTGCGAAAAAGCAAGCACGGGCAGGGAACATGGTGCCCGCCCGGCGGACATATGGAATATGGCGAAAGCAATGAACAAGCGGCTCTGCGCGAGGTGCGCGAAGAAACAGGTTTGGAGCTTGAGCCGGAAGCTGTTGTTTTGCAAGGCGTGACTAACGATTTTTATCAAGATAACGGCCGGCATTATATTACATTGCATTTCTTTTGCAAAGATTATCAAGGCGAACCTAAGGTGATGGAACCTGATAAATGTGAAAAATGGCAGTGGTTTGATGTGCATCATTTGCCGGAGAATTTGTTATTGTCTAACCTCAATTTTCTTCAAAATCATAAATTATAAACCAAAATTTTTGTCTAAAACCTCTTGCCGAGGCGTGAAAAATGTGGTATATTCTTTGCCGATGTTCTAAAAATTATTTTTATTATTAACCCGCCCGAAAGGGCATAAAAACATTTTAAATTATGGAAAAGAGAATTTTCGACCGTGCCGGATTTGCTTATGCGTTGGTAAATGCTGATGAAGCTAAAGAATTACGTAGTTATGTTACATTTACCGCCGAAGGCAAGCCGGTAGTGGTGCGTAACGGTAAGGAAGTTAAATCATCATTCTTTACTGACGGCTCAGGTCGTTGGGCAAAGTTGCTTGACTCAACCAACCCCGAAAAGGTTGCCAAGGCGCTTAAAAAAGCTGAAAACCCCGTCATTGCTTATCAAAACGGTGAAATTGTCTGTCAGATGGTGCCGATGACAGGTATTCTTTGGCATGATAAATTGGGCAGAAAGTTCTATCTTGCTTCAAAATATGAGCGAGAAGAGCTTGAAGCTGACAGATTGGGATATATCACGGCGGAAAGTGACGGAACTTATGAAACTTTACGTTATATTGCTTTTGACGGTAAGGAAGAGGTTTCTGTGCCGAGAGAGTTGTATAACGAGAAGAACCGCCGTTTTGTGGTTGGTGTGAATTTCAAAGCAATGGCTTATGCTAAGATGGCCAAAGATGGTAACGCTTCAATCGCGATTAAGAATGCCTTAAAACCAGTTTACGCACGTAAGGCGGACACAGGTGAGTTCTTGATGGCGCATACTAATGGTGCGTATGAAGCTGCTGAATATGCTGCTGACGATGTTTGGCAGGTTGAGTATTGTTCCGGTGGCGGTAGCTGGGGCGTAAAGAACGAAGAGTTCTTTGCACGTTACGAGTTCCACGCTGTGGATGAAGAAGGACGTGCCATTTTTATCGCCAAAGCGGCGCGCTACGTGTGGGTTCACTTATTTGGAGATTTCATCGGTTGTATCCCACAATGGGGTGATGCCATGGTGGCGATGTCTAATCCTCAGGTGAATATCACCAAGCCGGACGATGTGTATGCCTGCTCATACATTGAGTTCTACGGTAAAGAGGATATGGAGGGCGCCTACATCGTGGTAGATGAACTCTATCTCGGAGCGCCGGAGCCGGTGGTTTTGGAATTCGCCGATGCTGTGGCCGGATTCGTGGAAACAACATTCGGTATCCCGAAATCAAGCATCGATGCTTCCAATTTGTGCAATTTCATTCATGACAAATTGGCAGTGCCGAGCGTTGAAGGTCTGATTGAAAAAATATCTCTTGCAGTGATGTAAGAGATATTCCATAAAACAAAAAAGAGGATTTCGTAATGAAATCCTCTTTTTTTTTGACTGATTTTTAAGTTTTAAAATTTATACTTCATGTATTAAGGAGAATAACGATGCTTAAAGCCATTTTGATTTTGCCGTTTAATGTGCTTGTTACCATTCCGGCGGTGATTTTGTATTTTTGCCAATTTAAAATCATTTCTCCGGCGTTTTCTTTAGAATTTATTTTGATGCTGTTTTTATTGTCGTTGGGCTTTTTTCTGGTTATTTGGACAATGCGTTTGTTTGCTGCCGTGGGTAAAGGTTCGCCGGCACCATGGGACCCGATTGATAAGTTGATTATTACCGGACCTTATGCTTATGTGCGAAACCCCATGCTCTCAGGCGTGTTTTGTCTTTTGTTTGGTGAGGCTTTGTTTTTTCAATCTAAAGCCTTATTGATTTATGCACTTATCTTTATTCTTATTAATGCCATTTATTTTCCACTTTCCGAAGAGAAGGAATTACTCAAGCGTTACGGTGAAGATTATGCCGAATATAAACGCAACGTTCCACGATTTTTGCCTCGTTTGACACCATATCGCAAGAAATAGTTTTCTTATTCTTCGCCTAAGTAACTATTTACATCATTTATAAAATCGTCTTCAAAGCTGACCGGGTCATCATATTCCGGCAGCAGATTGTCTAATTTGCGGTATCCCAAATTTTGGCCGTCTTGATTTTTAACCAGCACAATTTCCAAAGGTTGGCTTAAGTTGTAGGTTTGCTGATAATTATATTCGGTATCGGTTTGATAATTGACTTGTTGCAACTGATAGAGATTTTGATAATTCTCATTATAAATTTGGGTTATCAGATTAATCGTCTGTTCACAGCCATAGCAAGGATTGCCGTTGGTGAAGATGAAAATTTGCGATTGCTCGGGTTTGGGGTAGGCCAGCTCTTCATATTGCTCAAAGGTGAGGTTTGGATTATATCCACCTTCATAAACCGGCTCTTGCGCTAAAGCTGAAGTTGTGGCAAAGGCCAAAACAATTGCCAGGTTCAAAAATTTTCTCATCTATTGCTCTCCTCATTTTTAGAGCGGGGCGCAGGCATCCTCCAGCCACTCTTTGTGTTTGTTGTCCAAATATGGGCTCATGATTTTCCACACTTTTTGGTGATAAGCATTGACCCAATTTATCTCATCTTCGTTTAAGAGATATTTATTAATCAGGCGTTTATCAAGGGGAACTAAAGTCAAAACTTCAAATTTTAACAGGCCGGAATTTTCACATTCTTTGGTGTAATACAGATTTTCAATGCGGATGCCGAAGTCATTTTCTTTATAATATCCGGGTTCGATTGAGGTGACCATGTTGGCGGAAAAATGCGAATTTTTGGCTTGTGTGGAAATGCGCGGCGCTTCATGCACGTTCAAGATGAAGCCGACGCCGTGGCCGGTGCCGTGTTTGAAGTCCATATTTTCTTGCCACAGTTCTCTGCGGCAGATGGCATCTAAGGCCAAACCGGTCGTGCCTTTGGGAAAAATGGTGGAGGCCAGAGCAATGTGGGCTTTCAAGACAATAGTGTTGGCATCTACAATCTTTTGCTTGGGTATGCCCAGAGCTATGGTTCTTGTTATATCCGTTGTGCCGTTTTGATAATGTCCGCCGCTATCCAGCAATAAAACAGAGTTTCTTTCCAGCACTTTATTGGTGCTTTGGCTTGGATGATAGTGAATAATGGCGCCGTTGCTTCCCGTGGCGGCAATGGTGTCAAAACTTTTGCAGAGAAATTTATCATCTTCAGCGCGGCAGGCATCAACTTTGGCGACAATATCGAGTTCGGTTTTGCCTTTGTAATTATGGTCGAGCCAATAGAGAAACTTTATCATGGCAACGGCATCTTGCTTGTGGGCTTCAATATAGCCTTGGAGCTCCACCTCGTTTTTGATGATTTGCTTGCTTCTGATAATATCGCCGATATCAACCAAATTTTTCTCCCCGAAAATCTCACAAATCATTTGCGGCAGGTTCTTTTTATCCACGCCGAGTTTGCCTTTTTTAACACTTTTCAAGCTTTTTTCCAATTTGTTCAGCGGCAAAATATTTTCATCATCGGTGTTATCGGCAAATAAGGTGACCGAGCCGTCTTTTTTGATTAAAGCATAGGCACGCAAAATCGGCGAATCGGGCAGGGCATCGGAGCGCAGATTGGTGAGCCATGAAACCTCGTTGGCAGAGGTGAGCAAATAAGCATCACAGCCGTTTTGCTTGATGATTGGGATTATCTCGCTGATTTTTTCTTCCGCACTGATACCGGCATATTCTTCCGAAAGTTTGAAAACATGGGCTTTTTTTGCACTTTGGTCATGTTTTATCAAACCTTTATCATCGCTCAAGAGTTTGGCTTTGGGGAACATATCGGTAAATTTGGCAATGGTTCCGGCGGAGATAACCCATGGATTATACATTAAAGAAAATTTGCCACTTTCAAAATGATTTTGCAACCAAACATATGGAAAATCAGCCGAAGAACAGATGATTTCCACCTCCTCAGGATTAGTTTCCATTTTGGACTGAAGCTCGTATCTGCCGTCGGTGAAAAGATAGGTTTTGTCTTGGCAAATGACCAGTGAGGCAGCCGAGCCGGAAAAGCCGGTTAAAGCTAAAATCAAATTTTCTTCTTCTAAAATGTCTTCTTCCAAAAACATATTGTTGCGGGGCAGAAAATAAGCATCAATTTTGTGTTTTTGCAAATAAGCTCGGATTTCGAGTAAGGTCATTTTATTTCTCCATAACGGCGGCGCGCCAGTTTTCAAATTCAAACATTTTAACAAGCTTCAAGCCTTGTTTTTCATGAGCTCCGATAACCCAATCAACCTGCTCATCCACAAAGCCGGACAAGACACAATAGCCGCCTTGCTTTAAACTTTGATACAAGTCAGGAGCCATTTCAATCAACGGGCGGGCTAAGATGTTTGAGAAAATGAGGTCATACGGGGCGTTGTTTTTTATAAGCTCAGAATGATAACCGTCGCTGACTTCAACTTCCAGCTGGTCTTCAAGGTTGTTATCCAAAGCGTTTTGTCTGGTGACCCAAACCGCTTCCTCGTCAATATCCACGGCAATGATTTTGGCATCCGGCCACAATTTGGCAGCGGCTAAAGACAAAATACCCGAGCCGGTGCCGATATCCAAGATTTTTTTATGTGCGGCATTGTTTTTATTGAGCCAGCTGATGGCACGCAAACAGCTTTGCGTGGTCGGGTGGCTTGAGCCAAAAGCCGTGGCGGCATAAATTTTCAGAGCCAGTTTATCTGTCTTTGGGGCTTGTTTTTCGTGAATACCATAAATTAAAAAGTCTTCCACTTCAACGGGGGCAAACTCAATCACATAGTCTTTGAGCCAGTTTTGGCTTTCCAGATATTCTTTTTTATAAGGCGGAAGAGTGATACCTCTTTGTTTGGCGGTGTTGAGAAAATCAGCCTCATCAAAATGATTGTTTTGATAAGCCACATATTGTTCGGTGCCGTCATCGTTATAGTTGCAGCTGACAACGCCGAAATATTCTTCCAAAAACTCGGTAAAAACTTCATCATAGTTTTCTTTTTTTTCAAAAGTGATTTGCCAGCAGGCGCCGGATTTCTTGCTTTGCCAATTGTCTTTCAGGTTATCCATCATTTTCCCCAAATTTGTAATCAATTATTTACTTCAACTAATTTATATTATATTAATTAGAAAAACATTAAAATTTTTTAAGAGAAAGCAGATGAAAAAATTTTTTGTCTTATGTGCGGTTTTGGGGTTGAGTGCTTGCGTTTATGCCGGTGAGGTGGATATTTGGCCCGGCAGAAAAGCTTGGTTTGACAAGTTTAATTCTTATGCCATTGCTTATAAAGACAGTGCGCCCAGGTTGATTAAAGAAGAAGAGGTTAATGAAAAAAGCTTCAAACTCAATGAACTGCGCACCGCTTTCAAAGGATATTCCGTTTTGAGCGATAAGTTTTTGATGCGGCAATATTATGTAACGGAAAAAGCCAGAGCCAACAAAAATGTGTCTTTAAACAGCTCTTCCGCCCCATATGAGTATAAGAAAAATGAGGTGGTTAATATCATTGGAACCGTGGATATTGATGGCAAAAATTATAGCCTCGTGCCAACCAATTTGGAAGACTTTGTGGTGCTGTTTGACACTCAAACCGGAAAGCTCTATCCGCAAACAGGCATGATTAAAGATGAAAGATTGGTGCTTTTGCGCCAAGAGTTTGTGCCAAGCGATGAAAGTTTTCGCTTTGAGCCGGTGTTTATTACAAAAACGGAGCAATCTAAACCGGTGAAAGGTTTTGACATTAAGTTTGACGGCGTGCGCTTCAAAAGAATGTGGTTTGTTTATTATGATTATGCCTCTTCCGATACCGGCGATTTCAAAGAATATAGCTTCCCGGCAAAACCCGGCTTGGTCAATATCAAAGGGGTGAAAATCAGAGTGCTTTCGGTTGATGATCAACGCGTTGATTATATGATTATTGAAGACTGATGCTTTGCATAAAAGTTCCGCCAAAATTTGCAATGACGGAACTTTTTTTTGCGCATTATAAAAAAATCTTGCGCAATCTGAGAGATTGATGTATAAACACACCGAGTTTTGAATTTTTTTAGGGCAAAAGCCCTTGTTTTGAAGGAGTTATAAAGATGTCTGGACACTCCCAGTTTAAGAATATTATGTACCGTAAAGGTGCTCAAGATGCCAAAAAAGCAAAAGTTTTTGCAAAATTGGCCAGAGATATTACCATTGCCGCCAAAAGCGGTTTGCCGGAACCTGATAAAAACCCGCGCTTGCGTTTGGCCATTCAAGCCGCTCGTGCCGAAAGTATGCCGAAAGACAATATTGAACGCGCTATTGCCAAAGCCAGTCAAACTGCCGGCGGTGCCGATTATGTCAGCGCTCGTTATGAAGGCTTTGGTCCGGGTAAAGTTGCCGTTATTGTTGAAGCCATGACCGATAACAAAAACCGCACGGCCGGAAATGTTCGCACCATTTTTGGCAAACGCGGCGGTGCCATGGGTGAAACCGGCTCGGTTACTTTCAATTTTGAGCGTATCGGCTATATCCAATATCCGGCTGATGCTGCCGAAGCTGACAAAATGTTTGAAGCTGCTTTGGAAGCCGGCGCCAATGATGTGGTGAGCGATGAATTGCACCACGAGATTGAAACTTTGCCGGATGATTTGTCGGCCGTGACCGAAACTTTGGAAAAACAATTCGGCACACCTTCTGCTTCTCGTTTGGATTGGAAAGCCAATGTGAAAACCGATATTACCGATTTGGAAACCGCACAAAAGTTCTTGGACTTTGTTGATGCTTTGGAAGACGATGATGACGTGCAAAAAGTTTATCACAATGCCGAGTTCTCCGAAGAGGTTTTGAAGGCTTTGGAAGCTGAATAAAATTTAAAAAAATCGTGAATAAGGCGGAGCTTTTATGGTTCCGCTTTATTTTTTAGAAAGGGATAAAATGCGAATCTTAGGACTTGACCCGAGTTTGTCCTCAACGGGGTGGGGAATAGTGGAAGTGGAGAATAATCATCTGCGCTATGTGGCAGACGGTTTTATCAAAACCGACCCTAAAGCCCCGCTGCCGGAGCGTTTGACCGTTATTCATAATACGCTCAAGCAGGTGATTGAAACCTATCATCCGCAAGAAGCCGCGATTGAGCAGGTGTTTTTGAATGATAACCCTACCTCAACCATTAAGCTCGGTATGGCGCGTGGCGTGGTAATTATGGCGCCGGCGCTTTACGGAATCCCGGTTTGCGAATATGAGCCGACAAAGGTGAAAAAAGCCCTTGTCGGGGTGGGGCGCGCCGAAAAAAGTCAGGTCGAAACCATGGTAAAAGTTTTGCTCCCCGGTTGCAAGCCCAAAAATAATGATTCTTCCGATGCTTTGGCCATGGCCATAACACATTATAATTATCGTAATGCTCGAATGTTGGGAATAAAATAAATGATAAAAGAAAATGTTTTGTCAGATGTGCGCCAACTCTTGAACGGCGATAAAAGTGGGCATGGAGCAGACCATGTGGAGCGAGTTTATGCCTTGGCGGTGAAACTTGCCGAAAAAGAAAACGTGAACAAAGAAGTGATAGCTTTGGCCGCTCTCTTGCATGATGTTGATGACTATAAACTCTTTGGTGATGAAAATGCCAAGAATTTGACCAATGCCAAAAAAATTATGCGACAAAACGGCGTGGACGAAAAGACGTCTGACCAAGTTTGCGAGATTATCACCCATATGGGGTATAGCAAGTGTTTGCAAGGAATTCGCCCGCAAACTCAAGAAGGCAAGATTGTTTCCGATGCCGATATGTTAGAAGCCATGGGTGCCATGGGCACCGTGCGTTGTTTGGCTTACGCTCTGGATAAATGCCATTCCGGCACGGATCAGATTTTTGATAAAAACATTTGGCCGGAGGTTAATCTTTCTGCCGAAGAATATAAAAAAGCCAATCGAAAATCGGATAATTTTATCAATCATTTTTTTGAGAAAATGCTCAAACTCAAAGACTTGATGATGACCGATGCCGGAAAACAAGAAGCGCAAATCCGGCACCGATTTATGCTTGATTTTCTGTATGAATTTTTCAGAGAAAATGATTGCCCGGAGTGGATTGAATATCTTGAAGCCTATGAAATGAAAAAGCCCGCCTGAAATATGTTGTTTAGAGGCAAAAAAATTTGCTTGTAAGTCATTGTAAATTTGTTTACCATAAGAACAATTTAGAAACAAAAGGCTTTGTGAAAGATGATTGCAAAATTGCGCGGGATGGTGGATACCATCGGAGAAGATTATTTTATTATTGACGTGAACGGCGTGGGTTATTTGGTTTATGCCTCGGCCAAAACCTTGGCACGTCTGCACGTGGGCGAGGGTGCCAGCGTTTTGACCGAAACAGTGGTCAGAGAAGACAGCATTACCTTGTTTGGTTTTGCCTCAGCTTTGGAAAAAGAGTGGTTTATCACTTTGACCAAAGTGCAAGGCGTGGGTGCCAAAGTTTGTTTGAGTATTCTTTCCGCCTTAACGCCGTTGCAACTGGCACAAGCCATTTCGGCACAAGACAAGGCTTCGTTTACCCGTGCTAACGGCGTGGGGCCGAAACTGGCTGCGCGTATTGTGACCGAGCTTAAAGACAAAATCGTCACCATTCCGGTGGCGGCAACGACAACTACTGCAGAAATTGAAAAGGAGCTTGATATGGATGCTGATCAGGAAGTTAATGCTTATGAAGACAGCTTGGTTGCAATGGAAAGCAACTCGGCTAACAGCGATGATGCGATTTCTGCTTTGGTGAACTTGGGTTACCAACGAATTGAGGCCTATCGGGTGGTGAACAAGGTGCAGAGTGAAAATCCGAATGCGGATGTTTCCGAACTTATTCGCTTGTCCTTAAAAGAATTTGCCAAGAAAGATTGATAGCTGATGATGAATGCCGAAAGATTGGTTTCACCGCACGAAACCGAAGAAGAAAAAGAAAATGCGATGCCCGTTAGCTTGCGCCCGCAAAGCTTGGATGATTTTGTGGGGCAGCGCCAGGTCTGCGAAAATTTGAAAGTGTTTATTGAAGCGGCCAAACAACGCGGTGATGCGCTGGACCATGTGTTGCTCTTTGGCCCTCCTGGTTTGGGCAAAACCACTTTGGCTTCCATTATTGCCAAAGAACTGGGGGTTAATTTCCGCGCCACGTCGGCACCGATGATTTCCAAATCCGGCGATTTGGCGGCGATTTTGACCAACCTCGAAAAAAACGATGTTTTGTTTATTGATGAAATTCACCGTCTTAATCCGGCGATTGAAGAGGTGCTTTATTCGGCCATGGAAGATTTTCAGCTCGATTTGATTATCGGTGAAGGACCGTCCGCGCGTTCGGTACGCATTGATTTGCAGCCTTTTACTTTGGTGGGAGCAACCACGCGTTCGGGCTTACTCTCCACGCCGTTGCGCGAGCGCTTCGGTATTCCGTTGCGGCTTGATTTCTACACGCCGGAAGAGCTTAAACAAATTGTGGTGCGCGGCGCCAATCTCTTGGGTATGCCGATTTCCGAATCGGGTGCCATCGAAATTGCCAAACGCTCACGCGGCACACCTCGCGTGGCCGGCAGATTGCTCCGTCGCGTGCGCGACTTTGGTGCCGTCAGCCATGCCCAAAGCGTGGATAACAAAATTGCCGATACGGCTTTGCGTCGCTTGGATGTGGACAATTATGGTTTGGATGCTTTTGACAGACGCTACCTCAATTGCATTTTGCAAAATTACGGCGGCGGGCCGGTGGGTGTGGATACGCTGGCGGCGGCTCTTTCGGAAGAGCGCGATACGATTGAAGAAGTGATTGAGCCGTTTTTGCTCAAGCTCGGCTTTTTGCAAAGAACACCGCGCGGTCGCGTGATTTCTGATTTGGGTTGCGAATATTTGGGCAAACCGCGGGTGAAAAAATATCGTCCGCAGGCCGAGCAATTTGATTTGTTGCAGGCAATAGAAGCCGATAATAATGAATAAGGAGATGAATAGAATGGGCTATGAGGTTTTGGCTCCGCAGGGACAATTTTTCGGCAAAGTTTTTGCTTTTCCGGCGCGGGTTTATTATGAAGACACCGATGCCGGCGGTGTGGTTTTTTATGCCAATTATCTGAGGTTTGCCGAAAGAGCCAGAACCGAATTTATCCGTGCTCTCGGTGTTAATCAACACGAGGCTTTGCAGGCTGAAGAAATGTGCGGCTTTATGGTGAGAGGTATCAATATTGAATATAAAGCACCGGCGATTTTGGATGATTTGTTATCCATCACTTGTGAGGTGATGAACCTGAGCGGAGCACGCTTGGAGATGAAACAAGAAATTTATTGTCATGACAAATTGCTCGTTTCCATGACGGTGCAGCTCGCTTATGTCAGCCTCAATAAAAAGCGCCCGATACGAATCCCCGAAGCCTTGGTCAAAAAAATCGAGAGTCTGGCTTAATTTTCCTTTGAAAAAAGCAAAATAATTAATTGAATTTTTAATATTTTATGCTAATTCTCTAGTCAAGAATTTGCAGATTTAATTTTTTTAGCTAAAAAAGGTAGATAAATATGGAAACAGAAGCTTTGAACGAAGTGGCAACAAAGGCCGCTGAAATGTCTATGTGGGACTTGGTTTGGGCCTCAGACTTGGTCACCAAAGTTGTGATGATCGGTTTGATTTTGGCTTCCGTTTGGTGCTGGGCCATCATCATTGAAAAAATGGGCACAATCCGCCAGGTTAAACAACGTTCACGTAAATTTGAAGAAAAATTTTGGTCCGGCGGTTCTCTCGACAGATTGTATGACTCTATCGGTAATCGTCCGCAAGACCCGATGTCGGCCATGTTTGTTTCTGCCATGAAAGAGTGGAAACGCACCAATATTTTGAAGTCTAAAACCGACAGAGGTTTGCGCGGCGTTTCTTTGCAGCAGCGTATTGAAAAAGCCATGATGGTGTCTATGGATAAAGAACTTGATGCCTTGGATACGCGTTTGGGCTTTTTGGCTTCAACCGGCTCGGTGGCTCCGCTCGTGGGCTTGTTCGGCACGGTTTGGGGCATTATTAACAGTTTTAATGCGATTGCTGCTACCCAGAGCAACTCTTTGTCCGCCATGGCTCCCGGTATTGCCGAGGCTTTGTTTACCACCGCTTTCGGCTTGATTGCCGCTATTCCGGCCGTGGTGGCTTATAACAAAATTTCTTCCGACTTGGATAGATATGCCAAAAGCTTGGAAAACTTTATGGATGAGTTCTCCAGCATTTTGTCACGCGAAATTGATGATACCGCTATCAAGGCCGAAATGGCAGGAGAATAAAAATGCCTTTTATTCAAGAAAATCGTCGTGCTCACCGCGAATATCGCCGCAATGCCGATATTAACATCACCAACTTGATGGATGTGATGATGGTTTTGTTGGTGGTGTTTATGGTGGCCGCGCCGCTTATGACCTCGGGTATTGCACTCGATTTGCCCAAAGTCGGCGGCAGAGCTATGGAAGGCAAGGATACCTCGGTCAACATCAGCGTGGACAAAGAAGGATATTACTATATCGGCAAAACCGAAGTGCCGGCTGACAAAATTGTTGATAAGCTCAAAGCCATTCGTAATGAAAACAGCGCTTTAACCGTGACCATTTCCGGTGATGCCGGTGCAGAATATGGCCGCGTTATCGGCTTGATGGCGATTTTGAAAGAAGCCGGATTTGAAAAAGTGGGATTGAAAACGGAACCAAAACCTCATGCATATCGTTAAAGATGAAAATATGGACAAGGCTCTTAAGAAGTCTTTGTTGTTGCATTTTATCGTCTTTCTGATGATGATTGTCGATTTGCCTTTGTTTTGGTCAAACCGCACAACCCTTAATCAGGTGCCGATTATTGTTGACCTGAAAGATGTGAAGATTTCGGAGATGACCAACCTGCCTCCCAAAGCCAAGTTTGGCAAAGAAGACAAGGCGGCAAGCACGGTCAAACGCAAGGTTGAGGAAAATTATACCAAAGATGAAGCGCGCCAAGAAGAGGTGAAGTCTAAGGCCAAGGCTGAGGAAGAAACAACCGATGTTAAAGAAACGCCAAAAGAGCCCAAACAAGACTTCCTCGTGGCCCCGCAGCCCAAAAAGCCGAAAGTGCCGGTGAAAAAGGCCGCGCCGAAGCCGACGCCCAAACCACAACCGAAAAAGCCGCAACCCAAAAAAGATGCGCCTAAGGCCAAAGACGAGCCAAAACTCGCTAACCCGTTGAAGAGTTTGCTGGCCTCGGTTGATGCCTTGGAGAAAGAAACCGGCAACACCAGCGGCACCGCCACCATCAAAGAAGGCACGGATGTGGCCAATATGGGTATTGAGGGTGGCACCGGCGGCTCATATTTCAGCGAGCTTTCCATCTCGGAAATTGATGCCATTGCCGGCAGATTGCGCGCTTGTTGGAACCTTGACCCCGGCGCACAAGGCATTAAAGATATGATTATTGAGGTGCGCGTCTTCCTCAACAAAGACGGAACGGTGCGTGATGCGCAGATTTTGGATACATCGCGCTACAACTCCGACAAGGCTTTCCGCTCGGTAGCTGAGAGTGCCAGACGTGCAGTTTATGTCTGCCAACCATATTCGATTTTTGCTAATCGCTATGCCGATAAGTATGATATGTGGAAGACGATGCTGCTGCGCTTTAATCCGCTGGATGCCTCAATACAATAGTCGAAAAAATCCCCTTTGAGCTAGCTTCAGAGGGGATTTTATATATTTTGGGAAAGGAACTTTTATGACTGTCTTAAAGCTTATCGGAAAATATCTCGGCAAGGTAAAGTTCTATTTTGTTTTGTCTTTTCTGCTTTATATTGTGAGTTTTTCTTCCGCACGCATCAATTCTTATTTCAGTGCGCAACTTGTGGGTTTGGTGGCCGAATTTGATGCCGATAATATGCCGATTGCTAAAGGTTGCTGGCTTTTGGCAGCGTTTGGTGTTACCACGATGATGGGCAGCTTTTTCCTTTGTTTGGCTCATTTTGCCGATGCCAAATTTGAACCGAAGTTTATGGCTTCCATGCAGAAAGATTTGTTTATGCAGGTGCACCGGCACTCTTTGCGTTTTTTTAATGAAGAAAAAAGCGGCAATATTGAAAGAATAGTTTCTTCAATTACAGCAGGAATTCGTGGCTTGAAAAGTGTTATGCTTACCTTAGTCATGAATTTTTGCACGGTTGGTGTGACATTATTGATTATTGCTTTTATGAATTTTTATCTGATGCTTTTTTTCCTTGCCGTGACTTTATTTTTTACCTGGCTGACAACCATAATACGTAAGACCATTTTTTCTAATATGTCAAATGTGACACAATCAGAAGCAGAGCTTGGCGGCGTGTATATGGATGGTGTGGTGAATGCGGCAACGGTTAAGGCTTTTGCCAATGAAAAATATGAGCGTCTTTATTTCTTTCAACGTTTGAAAAAGTGGTTGCGCTATGACCGAGATGAAAAATGCACCAGAGCCAAACTCAATTATCGCAACAATTTTATTTATGATGTGATGTCCTTAACCTTTTACGTGGCCACGTTTTTTGCTTGGAAATACAGCACGCTTTCAGTGGCCGATATTGTTTTTATTTTGACCTCAGTGCAGGTTTTGATGCTGGCAACCAAAATGCTGAGTTATAATATTAGTGATATGTTCAGAGATTATGGGCAAATTAAAAGCGGGGTAGACTTTATCTATGCGCCGCATGAGGTGATTGATGCGCCCAATGCCAAAGATTTGAAACTGCGCAAAGCCGAAATAAAATTTGAAAATGTTGATTTTGCTTATCCTGGTAAGTCTTTGTTATTCCATGATTTTAATTTGTCGGTTGCTGATGGGCAAAAAATCGGTTTGGTCGGAAAATCGGGTTCTGGCAAGTCTACACTTGTCAAACTTTTGGCTCGTTATTATGATTTGCAAAAAGGTAAAATTACCATAAACGGTAAAGATATTGCTAAAGTGACGCAGATGAGCCTGCGCAAAAATATTGCTTTTATTCCGCAAGATCCATTGCTTTTCAACCGCACACTCATGGAAAATATTCGCTACGGTAATGTGAATGCAACCGATGAAGAGGTGATGAAAGCTGCCAAAGAAGCTTATTGCGATGTGTTTATCAAAGACTTGCCGGATGGCTACCATTCTAAAGTCGGCGATAAAGGTGTGTTGCTTTCCGGCGGTGAGCGGCAACGTATTGCCATTGCGCGTGCGATTTTGAGTAAAGCGCCGATTTTGGTTTTGGATGAAGCAACTTCAGCACTGGATAGCGAAAGTGAAGTTTATATTCAAAAGTCATTAGCTAAATTAATGAAAGGTAAAACCGTGATTGCCATTGCACACCGCTTATCCACGCTCAAAAATATGGATGAAATCGTCGTTTTGCAAAAAGGCAAAATCGTGGAGCAGGGGAGCCAAGCTGAGCTCCTCAAGAAAAAAGGCGTGTTTCACCATCTCTACCAATTGCAATCGGAAGGCTTTTTGCAGTTTGGGGAATAGAAAAAACATATATTTTCATCTCTTGTAATTGAGAATTCCAGATTTATATTATGCCTATGAGGTGATGCCATGACGATGATATATGTTAATGACAAAATACAGCAGGGATATTCCTATGAGCTGAGTGCGCCGAAGGGACATGATTTTGCACCTGATTTCAAGCCGGAATTCACCCCACAACAGATGCTTGAAATGGGTGTGTTTGAGGGACATTATTTGAATGATTGTCAAAGTGAGTTTCCGTCCGTTTGGTTTGAAAATGCACGCTTGTCTTTAGATAAGCCCGATGAACAGGTCAATTATTTTCACATAAAATCACGTCAGCCGCTGCAAGAATGGCAGCGCAAAGGGTGGATTATAGGTCCTGATGTTAGGGGTTGGTTCCAATGGTATTGCCGCTATTATATGGGGAGGCGTTTGCCGAAGATTGATGCTTGGCAAATCAAACGTTGGAAAGCCTTCAAACGCCACAAGGCACAGGTGGAGCAAAATTGTATAATCGGTGATTTGAGTTGCCGTCCGCGTCAGCGTCAGGCCTTGTTGCAATGGGCTTATAACCCGATTTTTTAGGAGAAAAAAGTGAATTTGGAATATAGACATAAGGTTATTTTTGTGGTGGTTTTGGTCTTGGTGGCTTTGGCACTGGTTTTGTTCAATTAAAGGAGAAAAACATGAAAATTTGGCATTGGTTGGTGATTTTGGTGCTTATTTTTGCTGTTGGAATTACGTTTTTATATTAATAACCCAAAAAAATGTAAAATTTGTGCTTGACACAGCAGTTAAAAAAGAGTAAACAAGGGTTGTTCTTGGTGAAAGATAACTCATCGCGGGGTGGAGCAGCCCGGTAGCTCGTCAGGCTCATAACCTGAAGGTCGGAGGTTCAAATCCTCCCCCCGCAACCAAACAGAAAAAAGCCAGCCTTTGAGGCTGGTTTTTTTTGTTTTTGTATGGCGTGGCTGATTTGAACCTACGAGAGAAGTAGGTTCACGCCAAGAGAAAGGCGGGCAAAGAACGCCGGTGAGCAATAGCAAATAAACGCGAAGGAATAAATGAGCTATAGCGAATGCAGACCAATCCTATCCATAGCAACCCAGGAAAATAAAGGCTTTTGAGAAATCAAAGGCCTCTTTCTTTTGCTTTCATAGGACAATTCGTTTCACTAGAGCCTGTTCTATTGACATTTATAAATAGTTGTGGTAGCTATATAAATGCATATCAATAAGGTTATTTGTCAACCGGATATGTTTTTATATAAGGACAAATCTTATATGAAAAGAGTGGCTTTGAAATGCAGAAAATCGGTGAGCTGCGAAGCATGACGTATTCATGTGCCGATGATGAGAAACACCGTCCATCCAAAGCCACTTCATCTTTTTGAAAGGTTTTTTATGCAAAAGATTTCTATCCAAACAGCTTATGTTAAAGGCCAAAAGCTTAAAAGTAAATTTCCGGCTGCAGGAGCTGAGTTCATTCTTAAAAGCATAAAACCTTTGCTTATTGGTGAAAAGCTTGTGGCTGTTTTTAATTCAAAGTTTGATTTAGATATAGCAGATTTTAACGAAAGTGATGTTTTATCTCCCAATAATCAAAATATGTATAATTGGGAAAAGGCTTTTATTTTTGAAATTGGTAAAAATCTTTTATCTGTCGACTTTTCAGCTTATTATTGCTACGAAATAGGACTAAACAGTCATGATGCTTCGTCTTGTGTTGATATACAAAATTTAACAATAAAAGAAATTTCTAAGTATAAAGATGCTTATATGAATATATCTTTTTTATATAATGATATATTAGGCTGTAAAATTCAAAATATTTATCCGATATTATCTGAAGATAACTTATACCTGTCTGCGGTTGTTTTAGATTTGGATAATGGTTATAGTGTAGCCATTAGAAAAGATATAGATAACCCAAGAATGGAGGTCCTTCCTTCAAAATTTATTGCTGATAAAAATTGGTTTTGTAAAAATATCTGAATATGTTTTATTGTAAAATAAATTTTTAAAATTGATGGCTAACATAAATCTTGATGAGAAAATTTAAAAGCCCGAAGATGGCAAAACAAGCTATGATATAAATATTTGGATGTTTTAAAAGACATGAAGTTAATA
>CALXWB010000020.1 GCA_944392225.1 uncultured Alphaproteobacteria bacterium
TCTTTGGAAAAACGCTTTGACCAAGTGAACAAAAAAGCCAAAGGCGGTGATAAAGACGCTATTCTTAATGTGCAGGTTATGACCCCGATTATTGAGGCTTTGCGCCAAGGGAAACCCGCCCGCGTGGCTGCGCCCGATGCTTCCAACAAAGATGCTTGGAAAGCTTATAAAATGTTGCAACTTTTAACCTCAAAACCCGTTCTTTATGTTTGCAATGTGGATGAAGCTTCTGCCGCCACGGGTAATGACTTTTCCAAACGCGTGTTTGAAAAAGCTCAAGAAGAAAATGCCAAAGCCGTGATTATTTCTGCCGAAATCGAATCGGAAGTGGCGCAACTGGAAACCGAAGAAGAAAAGCAAGAGTTTCTTTCTTCTTTGGGTTTGGAAGAATCAGGCCTTTCAAAAATCATCCGTGCCGGATATGACCTCTTGGGCCTGCAAACTTATTTTACCTGCGGACCCAAAGAAGTTCATGCTTGGACATTTCTCAAAGGCTCCAAGGCGCCGCAATGTGCCGGTATTATCCATACCGATTTTGAACGCGGTTTCATTCGTGCCGAAACCATTGCTTATGATGACTTTGTCACCCTTGGCGGCGAGCAAGCTTGCAAAGAAGCCGGTAAAGTGCGCTCCGAAGGCAAAGATTATGTCGTTCAAGATGGGGATATTTTAGAGTTCCTTTTCAACGTATAGTATAAAGACTTGTATAATGGGCGATTAGGGTGTTGCCATCGGGTCAAAAGTTTCCTCACGTACCTTTTGTACGCTGCGGTACTTTTTCCCTCGGCGCCTACTACTCGCCACATTCTCCAAGCCTTTATAAAAGTTCATATAACGGGAAACTAGAGCGATTTAGCGTCGTCTCGAAAAATTCATGTACCCTTTTGTACATTAGAATTTTTCTCGCTCCTAAAATCACTCTATTTTCCACGTTCTCCGAACTTTTTAGTACCCAGCGTTGCCTTTTTGCAAAAGTTCATATAACGGGAAACTAGAGCGATTTGTCGTCGTCTCGAAAAATTCATGTAACCTTTTGCACACTAGGATTTTTCTCGCTCCTCAAATCACTCTATTTCCCTCGTTCTCCGACCTTTTTTATGTGCCTTGTGGTGCATTTTTCAAAATCTTTCGCCAAGAGCATAAAGCGCATCGCGAGTTTAAGGCACCGTTCGCTCGGCAGTCAAACCGATGGGATCAAACGTCCTACGTTTGTGGCTTTGCAAAAAAAAGGAGCTTTTTACAATATTTCTTTTGACAAAAAATTGACAATAAAAATTTTTGTGCTATATATCTGTTTGTTAAAATATATATATGTTAAATTAATTATTTATATGTCATATGTCAGTAAAAAATGAGTATCTGCAGGAGCTGATAATGGATTGTTTCTGCGAAGTTATAGGTAAGCACGGAGGTGTCGATATAGACACCGTGGTTTATTGCAAAAATGCACCTCAGCTGTGGCACAAAATTTGCTTTAAGCTGAGCATTAATCCTCCCTTTGAGGTCGGATTATTGACAATCGCTGATTATGTGGAAGCATTTTCAGCTATTATTGAAAAGAGAAACCAAAAGCGTCAAGCTTTTTTAGAAGGTTTGACAGAGTTTGTTTCTTCTCTAACCGGAAAAAAGTATGCTCCCGATGAAAAACTCTTTAGTGAGCCTGATTTCCCAGAGCCGCAAATTGATCCCGATGACCAAAAAAATCAGGAACGCCGTGAGTGGATACAGCGCAACCTGAAGCTCTTGCGGCTGCATAATGCCATAAGAAAAAAATATAAGTTCTATGGCAAACTTACGCGTTTTTGCTATGCAGAAACGCTTGGCGAAATTACCGACCTTGTTGTCGGAAAAAAATATTATTACAGTAGAAGACATCGGCAGGCTTCGTCGTGAGACGCGGCCTGTTTTTTTGTGCTTGATTTTGCCTTGTCTTCGGTGTATCTCTGTTTTATTGTTTTTGGGAGATATGTTGATGAGATTGGCACTTTTTCAGCCTGATATTCCGCAAAATACCGGCACTTTGCTGCGCTTGGGCGCTTGCCTTGATGTGGAACTTGATATCATTGAACCTTGCGGCTTTGTTTTTTCTGAGCATACGCTCAAACGCTCGGGCATGGATTATTTGCATTTGGTGAAATATCGCCGGCATAATTCTTGGTATGACTTTTTGCAATATCGTCAAGAACACCCGAAAGAATATGGCCGTTTGGTTTTGCTCACCACACATGCCACCGAACCATATTATGATTTTGCTTTCAAACCCAATGATATCATCTTGATGGGGCGTGAAAGTGCCGGAGTGCCGCAAGAAGTGCATGAAACGGTTGATGCGCGCTTGCTTATCCCGATGAACGAAAAGGCTCGTTCAATCAACGTGGCGGTTTCTGCCGTGATGGTGGTGGGCGAATGTTTGCGCCAAACTAACGGTTTTCCGAAAATTTCTAAATAAGCACAAAAAAGCCCGCTTTTTACGGGCTTTTTTTATTACACAGCTATCGACTTACTTGCTATTACTTACTACCTTTTCCCTGATAGGCTTTTACCCTATTGTAAAAAGCTTGAAAAGCGGCAGTTTTTATCTTTTGTCCTTTTTCATTGGTTTTGTATACAAAATTGCCGTCTTTGTCTCTTTTATAAACGGGTTTGCCGTTTTCATCTTTTTTCGGCTGGCCTTTATCATCTAACTCAACTTCTCTTTCATATTTATATTCATCCGTCATGGTTTTATGACGGCGTTTGTCCAGCTCTGTTTGCGCTTTTATGTCTCCTTTTTGTGCTTGACCGCGCAGTTTTCTTATTTCTATTTCTTCTTTTGTTAAACCCAAAATGGCATATTTGTCTTTTTCTTCGAGTTTGCCTCCTGCCGCTTTAGCTGCTTGTTCGGCTTTTTCAAGTTCTCCTATTTTCTGACGCAGTTCAGTAATGCGCTCGGCTCCTGTTTTGGGTTTTGATGTCTTTTTCTCTTCATCTTTTTCTTTTTCATTGTCTTTGCTTTTTGCGCCACCCTCCTTGAAAGCTTTGGTTACTTGTTCTTGCAAGTTTTTGGGCCATTGCTGGAATTCTTCTTTGCCGGGGGTGTTTACCGCATCAACCTTATTTCTTAAGCAGGCAGCCCATAATTTTGCCTTAAACTCGGGCGTTTTTATATCACCAAACTCAATGGCTGTTCCGTTTACTTTGGCCATTTGAACGATTTTGTCAAAATATTTATCTTCCGGGATTTGTTCATTATATCCCTTCAGGGAAACATTATAGGGGTTATTGTAACTGAGCTCTGCAGAAAATTCTCCTTTGGTCTTTTTATCTTCATTTTCATATAAACGGAAAGATAACGGACCATCGGCATTGGGGCCGTTGACGTCTACCAAAACTTGTTTGTTTTGGTCTGCCCAGGTTTTCCATTCTTTATAATAAGCTTCTTTCCAGGAAGTGTCCACATTTTCCGGGGAAGGCTGTTCCTTAAGACCGCCTTCATTAATGGTTAATTTGTTTTTATCGGTTTTCTCTTTTTCTTCTTTTTTCTCAGAATCTGGTTTTTCTTTTTGCAAAGAAACAACAAGGTCTTCAACTTTTGTTCCTTTGCTAAAAGCATCTTTTATCTTTTCTTCATCCAAAGAAAAATCTTGCGGCATTTTTTCTTTGACTTGCTTTTTATATTCTTCATATTTGTCTTGTTCTTCAGCCATCTTCCCCTCCGACGATATATCTTTTATTGTTTCTAATATACTACAAAATTTTTGTTTCGTCTATACATTTTGTCTATTTTATTGTAACAAATTTGTTAAATCTGCCAATGTTGCGGCCATAAGGTATGGGTTGCACTGTTTTTCTTCACCCAAGGAAACGGGCGCAACCGGCAAACCTTGTGATAAGCGTTGTTGCGCTTTGAGAATATAATTTTTGAGAGCGGCTGATTGTGGCAAATAGGCCAAGGCATCTCTTGCGGCATAGAGCGTATATTCATGCCCGGGGTAAAAAACAACATCATCAGGCAAGGCTTTTATTTTTTGCAGGGCTTCAAACATTTCTGCAACACTCCCCTCAAACAAACCGCCCACACATAAGTTGAACAAGGTGTCGCCGGTGAAAAGAATTTTATCTTGCGGAAAATACCACAAAATGTGCCCCTGCGTGTGAGCCGAGGCGTCTATAATTTCGGCTTTGCTTTCTCCCAACATAAAACTTTTTCCGGCTTCTACGCCTATATCAAACCCCGGAATGCGGGATGAATCTTTGATATTGCCAACAACTTTGGCGCCATATTTTTCTTTTATCTCCAAATTGGCATCCGTATGATCATAATGATGATGGGTGTTTAAAATATATTGCGGCGCTATCCCCAGCTCCTGACATTTATCTATAATCGGCTTGGCTTCCGACGGGTCTATAATTGCAGATATGTTGCTTGCTTTGTCTCTGATGAGATAGCTATAATTGTCCATCCTTCCGACGCGGCACAATATGGGATAAACTTCCAGCATTTATAAATAATCTCCGGGGTTGATTTCATCAATTTGTTCTTTGCTCATATATTGGTCGGCATATTCTTGATAAACTTTGGCGCGGATGAAAACCTCATATAAATCAGGATCAATATGGCCGGTATTTTTCATGTCTTGCATGATTTTTAATACTTGAGAAAGCTTCTTTGGCTCTTTATAGGGTCGGTCTTTGGCCGTTAAGGCTTCAAAAATATCGGCTATGGCCATTATCTTGGCCGGGATGGACATTTGGTCCCCCGTTAGGCCGTTGGGGTAGCCTTTGCCGTCTATGCGTTCATGGTGGGCTCCGGCATATTCTACCACATTGGATAGCTCTTTGGGGAAAGGCAGGGCTTTGAGCATGTCTATGGTGACAATGATATGCTCGTTTATCTTTTCTCGCTCTTCTTTATTAATGGTGCCGTTTCTGACTTTTAAGTTATACAGCTCTCCACGGTTATATTGACCCAAAATGTGGTCTTTGCGGTTTTGCAACAGGTTTTCCATGGCCGGGTGCGATGCTTCTTCCAGGTTTTCCAAAGCATCTCTTTCTGCCCAGGAAATTCCTTTGGCGCGGCTGAAATATCTGACAAATTGCTTTTGGCTGATTTTGACCAGGTTTTCAATATCGGCATCGGATAATGGTTTGTCCCCAATATTGCAGCGGGCAACTAAATCAAACTCTGCTTCCAGCTCCTGAATCTGTTTGACAAATTCTGCTTGCAGAGTTTCTTTCGGAGCCGTGTTTAACAAACGTTTTTTCAAATATTCAATATGGGCGTCACGGCGCAAAATTTCAAAACGGTTTCTGATTTCATGAATGCGGTTGTTGATGGTTTCAAGCTTTGTGGCTTTGTCCACAATATATTCCGGCGTGGTGACTTTGCCGCAGTCATGCAACCATGAGGCAATGTTCAAGGCATACCAATCATCATTGCTCATCTCAAAGTCTTTCAACGGGCCGCTTTCTTCCTGAACCGCCGCCGTGGCCAACATACGCGCAATCACCGGAACCCTTTGGCAATGTGCCCCGGTGTAAGGTGATTTTGCATCTATGGCGCGGGCTAAAACTTCTATAAATGATTCAAGAAGTTGGCCGTAATCTTCACTCAGTTTGCGGTTCTCCAAAACCAAAGTGGCTAAATTGCATATTGAAAGAATTTCTTTTTGCATATCCTTGGTGAAAGAAATGCTTTTGCCTTTGGCGTCTTGCGGGTTGACAAATTGCGCTACACCAATGGTATAGCCTTTGCGATTGACCAATGGAATGGATAAAAGAGAAACGGTTGTATAGTTGTTTAAAGCATCAAAATTGGCAAAAAAACTGTTGTCTATTTCCGTGCTGTTATATATCTCGGACAAGTTGATAATCTCGCCGTTCAGTGCCGTGATTTCCGCAGCGGATTTTTTCTTTTTGCCGCGGCTTTCGGGAATGAAAATACTCTGAGCATATATATTATTGTCTGAGCCGATTTTGCTTAATTTTAATTTTTCATTATAACTATATTCCAAATTTAAAAATTTATCATCGACCAGGGTATAAAAAAAACCGCCCTCGGCTGAGCAAGTGTGCCCGGCAAGCTCGATGATTTTTATGACTGATTTCAGATAATCCGGCTCTTTAATCAGAGAATCTGAAATTTCTAATAGCTCTTTTTCTATGACAGAATCGTATTGCACTTTGATTTCCATATATAAAACTTGTTTTTGTTTTATATAATATAAGTCAAAGTGTTAATATTTGCATAAAGTCTGAAATTTTTTTAGCTGATTTTTGAGATGAGATATTTGACATCATCTTCGCTTAAGTCATCTCCGGCTGCTCCATAAGAGAGAATCCTTTCTATGACTTTGTGCGAAAATGATTTGCGGTCGTTCTTCTTACAATCAAATCGAATATCTTTAATGACTTTTAAAGCACTGAAAACAGCCGGAAACATAGATTTTGGAATATAAGCTTTGCGCAACAGGTTTCTGACCATAAAATCCATGTTGTTGCTGAAAAGAATTTTCCTGACCTCAAATATCGGGGTGTTTGATAAATATACCAAGGCATATTCAAAAAAGCGAATGTCGCCCATGCAAATGGCTCTGACAACGAGCGATGCCGTCAATCTGTTGGAGGTGTATAGTTCATGAATGAGCTCCTCAATCTTTTTATCAGAGCTATATTCTTCCGAAATTTTTAAGGTGGTTTTTTCTTTGACTTGCTCAACAATATCGCAGGCAACATCATTGGGCAGATTGTGCGTTAAAACCAAATGACGCAACAGCTCGTCTGACAAGGAATGAATGATTTTTTCAATGATTGATACCGGTAATTCTGAACGATAAACCATGTTCTTTTTGATGTGTTGACTTTGCGGGAAACGGCTGATGATGATGTCAAATGTTCTTTCTTTGATATTTGCCGTTTCGTTTGAAACCAATATCCCAACCACATCTTCCGGGCATCTTTCGGCAATGTAGTGTGATATATCTTCCGAAAGGTTGGCGCGCATGGCTACCGCTTTTTGCTTGTTTAAGTTTTGTGAATCTATAATGCTTAATATATCTTCTTCCGAAAGATCAACATAATATTTGATAAAAGGCAGAGAAACACTGTCCACATCATTTATCAGCTCTTTGACAATGTCTTTGGGAAGTTTGGTGCAGTTTTTTAAGCTTTCAGCCAGAGATTCACGGACCTTGATTTCAATGTCTTTGACCAAAATGCGAAAAATGTCTTCTGCCAAATCAAGCGCCCGACCCGTAATATCTCCGCTTTCATAAAGGGCACTAACTTTGCGTGCGGTAACGGCTTTGTTCTCCGCATTGGGTCTTTTTGCTAGTTTTGCGACATCTTCTTTATTTAATTTTATTTTCATATTTTGATCCGCTTTTAATCCTAAGATATATTATATTATTTTTTTGTCAATTGAAACAGTTAACTTTTTATGACAATTTCTGTTCTGGCCGGCTTGCTCAAGGGCAGATTGTAGATAAGTTTTGCCGCATCTACATTAATTAACTCATAAAATGTTATGGTGTAATCCAATAGTCCGATAAAGTTTTTTTCCGGGGAATATAAAACCAAGCTGCTGGCTAATGATGCTCCGTCAATGGTCTTTTTGCGGCGACGCATCTGCGCTCTGAAATCGCGCATGCTTTGATAACTGACATTTGAATTCAGCTTTAAGGCAAAAGACCGCATGGATGATATTAAATCTGGAAACTTCTTTATGCTGTAACTCTTGTCTTCTTTTTCATCAGACGGAAGCATGCCGCTTTGATTGTTCCACAAAATTTCTCGATATAAGGCATTGCCTTCTTTCACAAAGCGCGATTGCCCCCAATTTGTTTCAATGCCGGCAACGGCAATCATCAGAGAAGGCGGAACAATATCTATTTTTTGCGAAAGTTTGTATTTAAGCAGATTATAACGCTCTTGGCCTTTGAGCCTGGTGAAAACATCATATTTTTTGGCTTTTTCTTCCAGCCAAATCTTGTTGCCGTCAGATAGGTCTTTTTGTGCCGATATCTTGAGGAGCTCTTCTCTTTCTGCCAAAATTTCTTCATTCACCTTTAAGGCTAAAGAAGATAAAATTTGGATAAAAAGCTCGTTGCTTAAGTTTTTGTCTTTTATCTCATAAAAATCTTTCGGCAAGCGGCTTAAAAATATGGCCGGGACTTCTCTGTTATCACGCGGGATAAAATAGTTGCTGTTGTTTTTTTGATATAAGCTTTGCAGATCTTTGACACTGATATCTTGTATGTAAATGCCTTGATTGTTTGAAGAAATATTATTTTCTTCCGAAAACGCCGGTGCGCTTTGGAGAAAAACACATAAACAACATATCAAAGCAAAATATCTTATGGCCGTTCTCCTTTCCCTTTTTCAAAATTTCTGACCTCTTTTACCTCGGAAATATAGGCTTTTAAGGTTTTTTCCACCCCTTCTTTCAAGGTGACCAGAGCATAAGGACAACCGGCACAGTTGCCCGTCATCTCCACATAGACAATTCCGTCTTGATATGATTTGAAAATGATATCACCGCCATCTTGTTTGACAGCCGGACGAATGCGCGCATTCAGCAAGCCCTTTATTTGGTTGATGATGTCTTCGTCATTGTTCTTTTCTTCCGTGTCAATTACGGTTTCTTCGCCTAAAGAGATGTGATCCATAATCTCTGCTAAAATTTGCGGCTTTAGGTCTTCCCAATCGGCATTTTCTTCTTTGGTAACGGAAATCAGCTCTTGTGTCATGAAAATTGACTTTATGCCACCCAAGTCAAACAATCTTTCGGCCAAAGGAGATTTTCTTAACGATTTTGCATCAACAAACTCTGCATGGCCCGAACGTAAAAGTTTTACCGGCGGAAAAAAGTTCATAACATTGGCATCTGCAGTTTTTTGCGTTTCAATTAACATTTCTTATCCTTATTTTGTTTGCAAACCTTGTATGATATCTTTGAATGAGTTTTGAGCTTTTTCCATATAATATGCCAAATAGGCCAAATGGTTGGGCGCCGTAATGCTGTCTAGCTCTGAATTGCGAATGTAAAACATATCCAAAGCCGAGGCATCTTCCAAGGCTTTGAGCGCTTTGGTCCACATGACATAAACATTTTTCTCTACCAAAATGTCTTTATAGTCATGGCCCAAAGCTTTGACCAACAGATAGTAAGCATAGGCTTTGCCTTGGTTATAGTAAAAAGTGTCATCGGCCTTAAAGTCAAACCAGCTGGTGTTTTCTTCCCTGATTTGGGAATCAAGAGCCGTGACGGATTTTTTCAAACCCAGGTTGATGCGTTTTAAAATATATTGCAAATCTTCCGGGCGGCGGTAAAAAACAAGCTCGCCGTTGTTAAGCGCTTGGTTGTAGCTAATCAGCTCTTTTCGGGCTTTGCGATATTGGGTGTTGGCAGAAGGTGCCGGGGTGAACTTGTCTTGCGGTGAAAACATCCAAATTCGGCCGTTATATTTAAGCAGCTCTGCCGCGGTTTTCAAAGAAGATTTTTTTTCAGCATCAATAATCGGGGCATCTATTCTGCGGCTTAAAGATGTGACGACATTTGCCGTGGCATTTATCATCCCAAGCTGAAAGTTTGGCATGTTGTCCAAAAAATATGACGGAAAGAAAAACGGCACGTTGGCGGTCCAAAGTTTGTCATTAACTTCGCGATTGATGATAAAAGCCGCCATCTCAACCGTTGCCGATTGCTTTTGCGATTGGGTGTTGATTTCATATGACGTGTTGCGGTCAAGGTTGCTGGTGATGATGCCGCCCAACGGATAATACAGACATAAAAACAGAATAAATCCGGCCAAAAGCACATGCCACCACGAGCTTAGAAAGCCAAAGATTTTTTTGGCCAAAGGTTTTATTTTTTGCAAATCCATCTGTGGCCGCTTGAGCTTTTTCAAACGGTCTTTGAGCTCGGAAAGTGTTTTTTGTATGTCCGTTTTATGCATTTTTTTGTTTCTTTTTTATCAATAGCCCGATAATCTCTCTAATATCAAAGGCTCCTGTTAGTTTAGCCGCTATTGCAAAACTTGCAAGCCCCAAAACGCACAAACCCACAAGAACAGACACTTTTATCCAATAAGGCAAGGTTAGCCAGTTGCCAAACTTGCTGTTGAGATAAAGTTCTGCGGCATATATAATTGCGCCCATGATAACGGAGCTTAGGCTGATTTTGATGACCTTGATTAAAAGTGCTTTTTCAAAAAACCAAAATTTGCGCTTTTTCAGGCCGTGAACATATTGATAAAGCGATACATAAGCCGCCAGAGATGTTGCTGCAGCAACACCGACATGCCCGAAAACAGGCATTAAAGATATGGAAAAAATAAGGTTGGCAATAAAAACAATTATGCTGTATTTGACGGGGGTTTTGGTGTCGCCTCGGGCAAAAAAGTTTGGCGTTAAGGCTTTGACCAAAACATAGGCCGGCAGACCAAAAGAATAGGCAATGACGGCATATGAGGTCATTTGCGTTTCAAAAGTGCCGAATTTGCCGTGTTCAAAGAGAATATTGACAATCGGCGTGCTTAAAAAAATCAGCGCAACCGCTGCCGGAATTGAGAGCAATGCTCCATATTCGCAGGCTTTGGTTTGCACTCTTTTGGCTTCATCAAAGTTTTTTTCTTTTAAGCTCTTGGATAAAATCGGCAAAACAGCAACGCTGATAGCCGCCCCGACCACGCCTAAGGGCAATTGTTGCAGGCGGTTGGCATAATAAAGCCAGCTGATGGCTCCCGCGCCGACCAAGGACACGATGATTGTGTCAACCACCATGTTGATTTGATATATGCCGGCGCCCAAAATTCCCGGCGTGATGCGTTTGAACAAGGTTTTGATTTCCGGCTCTTTGATGATTTCTTTGATGTTGGTTTGCGGCTTGATATAAACCTTTTGCAAATGTAAAAAATAAGCCAGCCACAAAATCTCAACAAAACCGGCAAAGGTGACGCTGAAAGCAATGCCGTGTGCCGGCGTCAAACCCAGAGGCACAAAGATGAACACGGCGCCTGTCATCATCAGGTTTAAAATAACCGGGGCCGCCGCCGGTGCGGCAAATTTGCCCAAGGAATTTAATATGCCGGACTGAAACGAGACAATGGAGATGAACAGCAAAAACGGAAACGTGATGCGCGATAAGCTGATGGCCAGCTCATATGCCTCGGGGTTTTTGGCAAAACCGGGAGCCATTATCTGCACCACAAGCGGCATAATCACTTCCATAAACAAAACAAAAATTGTCAAAATCACGGCCAGCAAAGAAATGGCTTTGGCGGCAAATTTGATGGCACTTTCTTTGCCGTCCCCCGCCAATTTTTGCGAGACCATCGGCACAAAAGCCGAGGTGAAGGCTCCTTCGGCAAAAAGGCTGCGAAACAGGTTGGGGAGCTTGAATGCTATGAAAAATGCATCGGCAATCAAACCGGCACCCAAAAAACGTGCCAAAACCATATCGCGGATAAAGCCGGTGATGCGACTGAGTAACGTAAAGCTGCCAAAAGTGGCTATTGACTTGAACAATGACATGTTTTTTGTGAACCTTTTTTTGTTTTGTTTATTGAATTTTAAGCATTTTAGTGTATTAATATGCTAAAAGCGAGAGAAAATATCATTTTATGAGATGAAAAAAAGCTCTTTTTTGTTGTTTTTTTGTGTATTAAATCTTGACAAATCCTATTAAAGTTGCGATAATAGACAAAAGATAGACAATAAAATTTATGAGGAGAAGTTTGATGACTAATGTTTCTGAAAAAATAAAAGAGGTAAAAGGAAAAAAAGAATCACTTAACCCTACGGAAGAGAAAAATCCAGGCATGGGTCCAAAACCTAAAACATTAGATGAATTTATTAGAAAAGGTGATGTAAGGGTTTTGGGACCAAATGTTCTTGTTCCTGAAAAATGGTTGGAGTCTAATAAAGAGCTAGATATTCCTATGGTTGCAAAAAAAATGGGACCTCGTGATTATTAAAATATATATAATAGATATTCAACTTCTCATAAAAAATTTAACCCTTCAATTTGAAGGGTTTTTTGTTGCCTTTTTGGCAAATTGTCACTTACCAAAAAAAGCTCCCCTTTCGAGGAGCTCTTTTTTATTATTCAACAACTTCGGGCTTTTGACGTTTGCGTTGCAACGGATCCAAAATGCGTTTTCTCAAGCGCAGGCTCTTGGGCGTTACTTCCAGCAATTCATCTGCCTGAATGTATGACAAGCCTTGTTCCAAGGTCATTTTTCTTGGCGGAATGAGGTCAATGGCTTCATCTTTGCCGGCGGCACGAATGTTGGTCAATTGTTTAGATTTGGTCGGGTTGACTTCCAAATCGTTGGGTTTGGTGTGCTCACCAATAATCATACCCACATAAACCGGGGAGTTCGGCTCAATGAACATCGGACCGCGGTCTTGCAATTTCCACAAAGAATATGCAATGGCGGTGCCGGCTTCGGAAGAAATCAGCACACCGTTGCGGCGGCCTTCAATCTCACCTTTGTAGGGTTCATAGTCCTTAAAGCTGCGGTTCATCACGCCGGTGCCGCGCGTATCGGTTAAAAACTCTGAGTGATAACCAATCAAACCGCGAGACGGGGCGTTGAATATCAAACGAACTTTGTTGCCGATTTGTGAGGGAATCATATCCACCATTTCGGCACGGCGAGAACCCAATTTTTCAACCACGGTGCCGGAAAATTCTTCATCGACATCAACCACGACTTCTTCAATCGGTTCCAGCAGGTTGCCGTTCTCATCTTTGTGCATCAACACGCGCGGACGAGAAATGGACAACTCAAAACCTTCGCGGCGCATGGTTTCAATCAAGACGCCGAGTTGCAACTCTCCGCGACCGGCAACCTCAAAAGAATCGGTGGAATCGGTGCGGGAGATTTTCAAAGCAATGTTGCCTTCGGCTTCTTTGCACAATCTGTCCCAAATCATACGTGAAGTGACCTTATCTCCTTCACGACCGGCCAAAGGCGAATCGTTAATAGAGAAGGTCATGACCAAGGTCGGCGGGTCAATCGGCTGAGCCGGAATGTGTTTTTCTACTTCATAAGCGCAGATGGTGTCTGCCACGGTGCCTTTGACAACACCGGCGACGGCGACGATATCACCGGCATGAGCTTCGGTCAAAGATTCACGGGTCAAACCGCGATAAGCCAAAATTTTGCTGATGCGGATTCTTTCCACTTCATTATCATTGGCATCCAAAACTTTGACATTGTCATTGACTTTGACGCTGCCGGATTGAATCTTGCCGGTAATTAACCGGCCGACAAATTTGTCTGCTTCCAAAGTGGTGGCCAACATGGAGAAAGGTTTATCCGGCTCGCAGTTTGGCTCGGGAACATAAGAGCAGATGAGCTCAAACAAAGGGGTTAAGTCTTTTTTCTCATCTTTCATATCTTTAACAGCCCAACCGTTGCGGCCTGAGGCATACAAAACAGGAAAATCAAGCTGTTCATCATTGGCGTTCAAGCTGACAAACAGGTCAAAAACTTCATCCAAAACTTCATCCACGCGGGCATCCGGTTTATCGGCTTTGTTAATGACAACAATAGGCTTCAAGCCGAGTTTCAAAGCTTTTCCCGTTACAAACTTGGTTTGCGGCATGGGGCCTTCGGAAGCATCTACAAGCAAGACAACACCGTCTACCATGGATAAAATACGCTCAACCTCACCACCAAAGTCGGCGTGGCCCGGTGTGTCTACAATGTTGATATGGGTGCCGTGCCAGTTAACCGAGGTGCATTTTGACAAAATGGTGATGCCTCTTTCACGTTCCAGATCGTTACTATCCATCACGCAGGTTTCAACCTTTTGGTTGTCACGAAAAGTGCCGCTTTGTTTCAAAAGCCCGTCAACCATTGTGGTTTTGCCGTGGTCAACGTGGGCAATAATGGCAATATTTCTCAAATTCATTTATTTTTGTTCCTTAGGATATTTAAGGTTTTCAGACATACAAAAACTGACCCGCTCTTCTATCTTGCGTCGGTCTTTTATGTGTTGTCCATTGTTCTTTTTATATAAAATTCACCCCCTAACATACCAATTTAAAATAAAAATACAAGGCTTTCGTGCAAATTTTTTTGTTTTTTTTAATCATCTGTTAAAGGCTTTGTGCCAACATATAAAACATATAAAAAATTATTTGCGGTATTTTGTATATTATGTGAAAAAAAATATGCCTTATGGAACAGGTTTTTATGATTATGTTTTTTGTGGGCTTGGGACTTGTCTTGCTTGATTTTTTGCTGCATTGGCAAAAAATTTTGACATCTTCTTGGTCTTTTGTTCGGATTTTGGGCTATGTTTTGGCCGCTGTTTCAAGCACCTTTTTGGCGTTGATCCATCCGAACTGGTTTTGTAGTTTTGAGGGTTATGCCTGTGCCGTGGCCTTTTCTTGGGTGATTCCCATTTTGGAAGAAAAGTTGCTTTCGGGTATTTGGGCAATGTTCAAACAATATGACCCGTCTACATGAAAAAACGGAACTTTTGTTATATAAAAAGTCCCGTTTTTTTGTCTTTAATAAGTCAATTCATCAAACTCTGATACCATATTCTATCAGTTTTTTTCTGACAAAACCACGCAGAGAAACCTCGGGTCTGGCGCCATAATGCGAGATGACCTCAGAAGCGGCAATGCCGCCGATGGTGGCACAAGTGCCTAAAGAACGGCCGTTGATGATGCCGTATAAGAAACCGGCAGCATAAGAATCTCCGGCGCCGGTGGTATCCACAACATCGGGAACTTTTTCTGCCTCAACAAATGTTTGCGTGCGGCCGTTGACAATCACCGAGCCTTTTTCACTGCGCGTGACAGCGGCTATCTCAACATGCGGCTTGATTAATTCTAATGTTTTATAAAAATCTTTTTCTTCAAACAAATCTTTGATTTCTTCTTCATTGCAGAACAAGATATCAACATATTTTTCTACGATTTTTTTGAACTCTCGACGGTGGCGGTCAACACAAGAACAATCAGACAAGCTGAAGGCCACTTTGCGACCGTGTTTGTGAGCCAATTTGCAGGCTTTGAGCATGGCTCTTTGGGCACTGAACGTGTCCCACAGATAACCTTCCAGATAAATGATTTTGGCGGCTTTGATGATGTTTTCATCAATATCATTGGCGGAAAGCTTTTTGGCGGCGCCCAGATAGGTGAACATGCTTCTCTCCGCATCGGGTGTGACCAAAACAATGCTGCGGCCGGTCATGGGGCCTTCGTTCAAAGACGGGGTGTCAAAGTCAACCCCGGCGGCGCCGATATCTCTTTTGAACAATTGACCCAACTCATCATCATGGACTTTGCCGATAAAGGCCGGGGATCCGCCTAAGGAGGCTAAGCAGGCTACCGTGTTGGCAGCCGAACCGCCGCAAATTTCTCTTTCGGGAATCAAATCTTGATAAATTTTGCCGGCGTCTTTGGCTTCAACCAGGGTCATGCCGCCTTTGTGGAGCTTTCTCTCACTTAAAAAACCTTCTCCCACTTTGGCCAAAACATCTACAATTGCGTTACCGATGCCGACAACGTCATAATATGTGTTATCCGATTTTGTTATCATTATGAAAAATCCAAATAAATTAAACTTACTTTTTTTATTTAATATATATTAACGGATTCTGCAAGGCAAAATAAAAGCCTTGTCAAAATTAACAAGGCTTTTTAACTTTTTAACGATTAGTCGTTGGCTGACGGCCATTCAGCTGCTTTTTCTGCGTTGAAGTCAATCCATTTTTGGTCGGCTTCGGCATCATTGCAGATGGCACCTTGCGGGCATTCGGAAATGCAAACACCGCAGTCAATGCAAACATCCGGGTCTACAACCATTTGAGAATCACCTTCATGAAAGGCGTTTACAGGGCATACATCAACGCAAGATCTGCATTTGATGCAGGAATCATTTACTACTGATACCATTTTTATAAAACTCCATGTAATTACATTTATTATCAAGCCATACTCTAGACGCATTGAATTTAAAATCAAGTATTTTATTTTTCATCCTTGCGAAAAGTGTTTCGGCTTCCCATATTATTATCAGATTTATTTGTTGGAGGAGTTTTAATATGTCTGAAAAAATGAACTTTCAAGCCGAAGTATCCAAATTGCTGGATATTGTGGTTAATTCTCTTTATTCGGAAAAATATATCTTTTTGCGCGAGCTCATCTCCAATGCCAGCGATGCTTGCGATAAGCTCAAATATTTGGTCCTGACAAACCCTGATATTGCCAAAAATTCCGGTGAGTTTAAAATCAAAATCACCCCCGATGCCAAAGAAAATACACTCACCGTTTCTGATAACGGTATTGGTATGAACAGAGATGATCTTATTCATCATCTGGGAACAATTGCCAAATCGGGCACGGCTGATTTTGTGAACAATGCCAAAGATAATGGTTCCAACGTGGATTTAATCGGCCAGTTCGGCGTGGGGTTCTATTCGGCCTTTATGGTGGCTTCCAAAGTGGAAATTTTGACCCGTAAAGCCGGTGAAGATAAGGCTTGGAAATGGATATCCGACGGTGTGGGCGGTTTTGAAATTGAAGAAGCTCAAAAAGATGTCAACGGCACGGATATCAAACTTTATCTCAAAGAAGATGATAAAAACTTTACCGACAGTATTTATCTGCGCTATATCATCCGCACTTATTCCGACCATATCAACTATCCTATCGTGCTGTGCTTGGGCGAGGCCGGGGAAGAAACCGTCAACACCGGCTCGGCTCTTTGGGCACGCCATAAAAGCGAAATTACGCAAGAACAATATAAAGAGTTTTATCATCACCTCTCCAAAAATTTTGATGACCCGTGGATGACGCTGCATTTTAAAGCCGAGGGAAATATGGAATATACCGGCTTACTTTATATTCCCAAACAAGCCCCTTATGATTTGTTTCAGCCCGATAAGAAAAACGGCTTGAAACTCTATGTCAACAAAGTTTTTATCTCTGACAAAGTGGAAGAGCTTTTGCCTTCTTATTTGCGCTTTGTGGTCGGGGTTATCGACTCTTCTGATTTGCCGTTGAATATCTCACGCGAGATGTTGCAGCAAAACGCCCTCTTGGAGAGAATCCGCCACGGCACGGTTTCCAGAATCTTGAAAGAGCTTAAAAAACGCGCCGAAAATTATGATGACTATATGCTCTTTTGGAAAAACTTCGGAATCGTTTTCAAAGAAGGTATTTATGAAGACTTTAACAATCGGGAAGAAATTGCTTCGCTTTCGCGCTTTATGTCTACCCATGATAAGGAAAAATATACTTCTTTGGATGAATATATTTCCCGCATTGCCGATGATAAAAAGGTGATTTATTACATCACAGGTGATGATGAAAAGGTTTTGCGCAACAACCCGCAGTTGGAGGCCTTTTATGCCAAAAATATTGAGGTTTTGTTGCTTACCGACCCGATTGACGAGTTTTGGACCCAAACTTTGCAAAACTACAAAGGTTATGCCATCAAACATATCAACCAGGCCGATATTGATTGGAAACTCGAACGCAAAGACAATAAGGCTCAAGACGGTGATATGCAAAAGCTCATCGATAAACTGACCGAAATATTCAAAGATGAAGTGGGTAAGGTGGTGACAACCGACAAGCTCACCAAATCTCCTGTCAGCCTGACGGTGGAAAACGGGCAAATGTCCATTCACTTGGAGCGTTTGATGCGTAACCATCAGCAGCCGACGGCTTTTGCCAGCACGCGAATCCTGGAGCTCAACCCATATCATCCGCTGATTATTAAATTGTCAGAAATGGTGGGCAACGCTGAAAACGAGGCAAAAGTGGAAGAAGTGGCCAAGATTTTGCTTGACCAAGCCAAAATTGCCGAAGGGGAGGCTATCTCCGACCCGTCGTTCTATTCAGAAAAACTTTCGGAATATATTTTGAAAGCTATCTGATATTAATTAATTTTTATGCTTTTTTGAATACACTCCTTTATTATCGGTAAAGGAGTGTATTCATGTTTTATGTGCTGTCGGGTTTTGTCTTTGGGTGTTTAATCCCCTATATTGCGCGGCGTTTTGCCAAGTTTATGCCGGCAACTTTTGCTTATGCTTTGGTGGAGATTTTTCGCGCCGGCAAAAGACTTTCCTCAGCCAAACGCAGGGATGAGCGTTATGCCAAACTCAAAAACAAATTTTTGTGGCGCTCGCTTGTTTGGGGAATTGTAACTGCGGCTTTGTCCGCAGCGGCTCTCTACCGTTTTGGAGCAAACGGAATCTGCTGGTATTTGTTTTTTATTTGGTCTTTGCTTTTGATGACCGAAATTGACTGGCGAATGTTCCTTTTGCCCGATATCCTCACCGTGCCGCTTTTGATTGTGGGGTTTGTTTGTGCTTCTTTTGTGGCTGATTGGACTTTTGCCGCAGATAGTGCGCTGGGGGCCGCCGTGGGATATTTTATGCCGGTGTTGGCAACGCTTCTCTTGGTGTGGAAAGATAAAGATATGTTTGGCGGCGGCGATATTAAACTGCTCGCCGCAATAGGTGCGTGGTTTGGGGTGGAAAAACTTATCTACACCATTTTGCTTTCCGTGGTTTTCTTTGTTTTATATGCCGTGCTGTGGAAAAAACACAGCGGGGCTTATGGACCGGCCGCTGCGGTTGCGGCAATTGTTGTTGCATTCTATTTCTTTTGAGATAAGATAAAAGAAAAATTTTTATAAGGAATCATGATATGAAAGTGGCAAAAGTTAAGGAAATTGTTTCTAAAACGCTTCTCAAAAAGGTTGAAGATAAAAGAAAGCTCAACCGTATGCTTGAAAGTCATAATTTTGACTTGTTTATTATTTCCGTCATTTTGATGGATGCTTTTGTCTTGGGTCTTTTGGCTTCCGATGTTTTTGATGTCTATTCGGCACATATTCTCTTTTTGCTTGATAAGCTCTTTATGGGAATTTTCATTATGGAAATGATCCTCAAAATTTATGCTTATCGTAAAAGTTTTTTCAAAAACGGTTGGAATGTTTTTGACTTTGTGGTGATTGCCGTTTCTTCCGTGCCATATGCCAGCTCACTTATCGTTTTGAGAACATTCAGAGTTTTCAGATTGTTTAAGTTTTTGGATCACTTCCCAAGCTTGGATCATTTGGTTGATACATTTATCAAACTCATACCAAATTTTGTTTCTTTTTTGGCGGTGCAAGCTGTGATTTTCTACTCTTTTGCCGTTATCGGCGTGAGCCTCTATGGCGATGTGTTTAAAGATTTTTCAACACTCGGTTCGGCTTTGTTTGTTTTGGTGCAGGCCTTTACCCTTGATGGTTGGGCTTCTTCCATTGCCCGCCCGGTGATGATGGTTTTTCCCGATGCTTGGCTCTATTTTACAAGCTTTGTCTTTATTTCTTTTTTGGCGGTGGTTTCTTTTTTGGTCAACGCCGTTGTTACCATTACCAAAATGTTTGAAAAATAAGTCATTAAAAAAAGACCTCTTTGTTAACTAAAACAAAGAGGTCTTTATCTTTTTAAAGATTGATTCTTTGGCTCTTGCAGAGCTCTACGACTTTGCTGATTTTTTCAGGGTAGTAGATATATTCTGCATACATTGCCCAAACTGAAAGCAGCTTTTTGATGTCTTCTGCTTCAAACTCCGTGCCGATAATTATTTTCTCATTGGGAGAATGCGGCAGAATCTTTCTGAAAACGGAATATTCCAGCTCTTTTAGCTCCATAAAGCGTTCTTTATTGAGCTCGGTCAAAACTGGCTTGTATTGCGATGCTTTTTCCATCTCCACAAGATAGTGTTCGAGAAGAATGTCTTTTTCATAGAACTTTTTCTTTTCCGTCATCTCGTGGATATAGTTTTTGATCACGATATGCCGAAAAACGTCCCAAAGTTGTTTCTGCCTGCGGTTTTTGGTGCTTTGCATCATTTGTTGTTGCAATTCTCCGCTTCGCGTTAAGTTGCAGAAAAACGGATATTCGGAATGTTCTCGTCCCAGCATGACGCCGACAATGCCTAAAAAATGAGTGCGAGCATCATCAGAAACTTCAAGTTTTTTTATAACCTGCAAAATGTTGTTTTGCAATGTTTCATTCTTTTCCATAAGTTTATTATTTAAAAAATTGTCCATAATTGTATTTTTAGTTTCTAAATCATATCTTTTTATTGTTCTTTGTCAAAAGTTTTTTATTTTTTTTGTTTCTCGTTCTTGACTTTGGCTTTTGTAATACCTAACTCAAAGTGTAGAAAAAATTTTTGTAATCATGGAGAAAAATTATGGCTATTAAACCGTTACAAGACAGAGTTTTGATTAAAAGACTCGATGAAAACACAAAAACTGCCGGCGGTATTATCATTCCCGATACGGCAAAAGAAAAACCAAGTGAAGGTATTGTTGAGGCTGTGGGCCCCGGAATGGTTACCCCTGACGGAAAGCTCGTGCCGATGACGGTTAAAGTCGGTGATAAGGTTTTGTTCGGTAAATGGGCCGGGACCGAAATCAAGGTCAAAGGCGAAGACAGACTCATTATTAAAGAGCCCGAAATCTTGGCTATCATTACTGAATAATTGAAATTTTTTTTGAAGATTTAAAGAAAGGAATTTTAAAATGGCTGCAAAAGATATTAAGTTTTCTACCGAAGCTCGCGATAAAATGCTTAAAGGTGTGGAAACTTTGGCCAAAGCCGTAAAAGTTACTTTGGGACCTAAAGGTCGTAACGTTATTTTGGATAAGTCTTACGGGGCTCCGAAAATCACCAAAGACGGTGTTTCCGTTGCCAAAGAAGTCGAGCTCACCGATAAATTTGAAAATATGGGTGCCCAACTCGTGAAAGAAGTGGCCCAAAAAACCGCTGATAAAGCCGGTGACGGAACCACAACCGCTACCGTTTTGGCCGAAGCCATCATTAAAGAAGGATGTAAAGCCGTTGCCGCCGGTATGAACCCGATGGATTTGAAACGCGGTATCGATATGGCTGTTGAAGCTGTGGTTGCCGATGTTAAGAGCCGTTCTAAAGATATTAAAACTTCTGAAGAAATTGCTCAAGTCGGCACAATTTCTGCCAATGGTGAACGCGAAATCGGTGAATATTTGGCAAGAGCCATGGAAAAAGTCGGCAACGACGGTGTTATCACGGTTGAAGATGCCAAAGGCTTGGAAACCGAGCTTGATGTGGTTGAAGGTATGCAATTTGACAGAGGCTACCTCTCTCCGTATTTTGTGACCAACGCCGAAAAAATGAGCTGCGAATTTGAAAATCCGTATATCTTGCTCTATGACCAAAAAATTTCTAACCTCCAACCTCTTATTCCGGTTTTGGAAGCCGTTGTTCAATCGGGCCGTGCTTTGCTCATTGTGGCTGAAGATATCGAAGGTGAAGCTTTGGCGACACTCGTTGTTAACCGTATCCGCGGCGGCTTGAAAGTTTGCGCCGTTAAAGCTCCGGGCTTTGGTGACAGACGCAAAGCCATGCTTGAAGATATTGCCATCTTGACCGGTGGTCAGGTTGTTTCCGAAGAGCTTGGTATGAAGATTGAAAACGTTACTTTGGATATGCTTGGCACGGCTAAACGCGTTGAAATCAACAAAGATGAAACCACAATCATCGACGGTGACGGTGAAAAAGATTTGATTAAAGCTCGTGCTGATTCAATCCGCAAACAAATTGAAGAAACATCTTCTGATTATGATAGAGAAAAATTGCAAGAACGCTTGGCTAAACTTTCCGGCGGTGTTGCCGTTTTGCGCGTGGGCGGTGCTTCCGAAGTTGAAGTGAAAGAACGCAAAGACAGAATCGATGATGCTTTGCACGCAACCCGCGCTGCCGTTAAAGAAGGCGTGGTTGCCGGTGGCGGAACAGCTCTCTTGTATGCTTCTAAAGCTCTCGATGCTTTGAAACCTGCAAACCAAGATCAAAAGGTTGGTATTGATATCATTCGCAAAGCAACTCAAGCTCCAATCCGTCAAATTGCCGAAAATGCCGGTGTTGACGGTGCGGTTGTTGCCGGAAAACTTCTTGAACAAAGCGATACCAACTTTGGTTATAATGCTCAGAGCGGTGAATATACCGATTTGGTTAAAGCCGGTATTATTGATCCGACTGAGGTTGTTCGCACAGCTTTGCAAGATGCCGCTTCGGTTGCCGGATTGTTGATTACAACCGAGGCCATGATTACCGAAGCTCCGCAAAAAGAATGTTCTTGCGGTTGCGGCGGTGCCGGTGGTGCTGCCGGAATGGGCGGCGGTATGGGCTTCTAACCAATTGCTCTTGATAAAAAAGCCGAAAGCAGATACAATGCTTTCGGCTTTTTTTGTTGGAGAAATAAAATGCCTGATTTTGTGACAATGGAAACTTTAGATAAGCTTTTGGCAGAGGGAAAAATCAGTTCTGCCGAATATGATGAACAAAAAAAATTTTTGTTTGAACGCACCATGCGCGAATCGGGAGAACGCAAAAATCCAAAAAGCGGTATCGTTTATATTTTGCTGGCTTTTTTCTTGGGAACGCTCGGTGCGCATAATCTTTATGCCGGGTTTTGGAAACGTGGTTTAACCCAGCTTTTTTTAACGCTTTTTTCTCCGTTGTTTCTTTTCTTGCCGCTTATGATTACATCTTTGTGGGCTTTGCTCGAACTGATTTTCAAAAACAAAGCGGCCAACGGACATATTATGTCCGGCAATCGGAAACTCATTTGGTTTTTGCGTTTGGCGGCAGTGGCTGTTTTTGTTGCGGCGGCAATTTCTGCAAATTATGTTGATGTTTCTTTGCCGGTGACCGATATCAATCAGGAAGATTTATCTGCCGTTAAAGAGCTTATGGGTTCTTAAGTTTTTCTTTTTGCAAAAATTCATAATATTTGGCAATTTTTAAAAAACGGAAGTTTGCCAATACCAAGGCCTGAATATAGCCTTCGGTGCCAAGCAGGCAATATCTTTTGCCAAAGTAATAGTGCAAAAACTGGCGCGGAAATTCGGTGAAAATGCGCAATTTGGAAATTTTGCGCTTGTTCTTGGCCAGAGTTTTGACCAGTTCAGAGCTGTGAATATTATATTTGGCTGTGGCTTGCTCCAAACTCAAAAAACAAAAGTGATGAATGACATTCTTCATTTGGCCGATTTTTTGCCCTTCATCAACCTTGATACGGTCTTTGTTCATCAAATCTTCCGGCATATGGGCAAATCGGCGATTGTATAAACGCACCACATTGAAAGAATGAGTGAAGCGGCGCGGCTTTTTGTCATGCGGGAACATATTGCAGATTTTGATCTTATAGGCATTAAACTTCGGGGTTGTCTTTTTCCAGGTTTTTAGTTCTTTCACCAGATCTTCCGACAAAACCTCATCGGCATCAAGCATCAGAACCCAATCATTGGCACATTGCTTTTCGGCAAAAGATTTTTGCTTGCAATAGGTTTCCCATTTGTGATGAATGACCTTTGCTCCAAGCTTTTTTGCCATCTCAACGGTTTTGTCAGTTGAACCGCTGTCCACCACAACAATTTCATCGGCCACTTTTTTTGCTTGTTTTATGGTGGCCTCAATCCTTGCTTCTTCATTCAATGTGATGATGTATACGGAAAGCTGCATTGTTTTTGTCCTTTTGTTTTTTTTGTAAGGTATGAGATTTTTTTATGCTTGGCAAGAAAGATTGTTGGTTTGCAAAAAAAATCTAAAAAATCTGAAAAAAGTGCTTGCAATATTTTTTTTATATGATATTAAATAATTCGTTCTTGATGATGCGGGCGTAGCTCAGGGGTAGAGCGCAACCTTGCCAAGGTTGATGTCGAGGGTTCGAATCCCTTCACCCGCTCCAATTTATAACCTCCCATTGTGGAGGTTTTTTTATATCCGGGTGAAGGGATTGAAATCCCTGTCTGGCTTGTAAGTTCGCTTTGGCTCACTAACTGCGCTGCGGGCACTTAATTTGTAACGCTTTGTCGGCGGCGCAAAAGCTAGCCTCAAAGCTAACAAATTTTCGCCTGTCGTCAGAAAATCCTCCGCCGGAGAATTTTCT
>CALXWB010000021.1 GCA_944392225.1 uncultured Alphaproteobacteria bacterium
CGTTTAGGGGATGCCAGTGCTAAAGGCTTATAGCCGCATATGAAGAACCCCGCGTTTTACGCGGGGGTTTCTTTTTGTGTGTTTTATAAATAAATCACATTTCCTTGCCATCTTTGCGGCGCAAAGCAGAGCCGTTCGGAGCAGAAGGTCTGTTGCTCCCGCTGCGTGGTTTTTGAGCGCGGCGCTCGGTTTTTTTGCCGTCTGGATTAAGTTTTTGTTGTTTAAGATCATTCATGCGTTCTTTTGCATGAGATGCAGGGCGCGGCAATTTTTCAGCCAACTGAGCGCGCAAGTCTTCCGGCAAGTCTGTCAATTCGGACAACTTTGGCGGATTGACGATTTTTACATCTTTTTCGTTCAAACAAGCGAGCCACAATTTTGCCTTGAAAATATCTGTTTTAATATCTCCAAAGCAAATTTCTTGTCCGTTTTTCTTGGCTTGAGCCACGAGTGCGGCAAAAACCGCATCAGACGGAGCCTTGCCTTGATAGCCTTTTACCACGGCATTATTTTCGCCTGTATAAGAAATATCGGCATCAAACTCATTTTTTTGAGCTTTTTCTTGGTTTTCATAAACTTTGAAAGCCAGCACGGTTTGCTCATCGGCGGGTTTATATTCTTGAACGATTTTGTTGTTTTTTTTGCTCCATTCTTGCCAAAAAGCAAGGGTATTATCTTTCCAAGCAATATTTTCTTGAACGGGAGTATCTTGTTTTTGCGTTGTTTGCTCAACAGGGGGTTCTTTTTGTTCTTTTGGAGCAACAATCTCCTCTTTTTGCTCTTTTGGTGCAACAATATTTTCAGGCTTTTCTTTTTTTGCAGATTCGTCAATGACAATTTCGTTGACGGTGAGGGTAGGTTGCTCTGTTGAAATTTCGTTCTTTTCGGGTTGTTTTTCTTGTTGCAATATTTCCAACTTGTCCAATGTATTTTGAATCAAATTACCTTGGTCAAGTTTTAGTCCTTTCAGATAACTTTGCAAAAAGGCAATCTCTTCGGCATTAGGTTTCCAGGCGCCGGAGCAAATATTGTCCAAACGATAAAACAAAATGCGGGTTAAAAAAGTTTCTTTTTCGCGCTGGGGTTTTTGCGGATTTTTTTCATTATAATCAAAAACCCTGTCATAAAGTTTGGCAATCAGCTCAATCGGCATTTTAGGAAATTTATCAAATTCTTGTTGAATGGCGCGCCATTTGCCGCTTTCAATAAGTTTGCTTGCTTTTTTGCTGTTTTGCATAAAGCGCACGAAGTCAACAATCTCTTGTCTTCTGTTGAGCTGAGCATGTTCTGCCCCCTCAACTTTGGGCAAATTGAGCTCTTCTTTGATATCCGGGATATTGTTAACAAACATCAAAAAGGCAGGGTCTTTTTCCATATCAATAAATTTATCGGCAGAGATAAACAAACCTTTGTCGATTTTTTCAAGAGCAAGTTTGAGCTTTTCCGGCTCAAAGCTATTGGCGCTATATTTCCACCAAACATCAATAGCTTGAGCATCTTTATCGGTCAGAGCCAGATTGTTTTGCAAAAAGGCATGGAGCTGTTGCGCGCAATAATCGGCAAACGCGGTGTTTTCGTGCAAAGCTTTATAGATCAAACCTTCGTCAGATTTTCCTTTATAAGCACGGATATTGACCAAAATCTCATAGGGAGATTTCCCAATCAAAGATTTTACAAAATCATCATTTTTTGTTTTAGCCATTTTTTTTTACCATTAAGTTATAAATCTCTGTTCATTTTTCTGCTACGAACTTCCTCTTTCAAATTGATTGGATTTTCGGGCGCTTGTTTTCCTTTACTCTGAGGTGCTTTTCTTTTATCTCGAGCTTGAGTTATAATCGCTCTGTCGGCACTGTTTGAAACCTCCAAGGTCATAATTTTTTCAAAATCAAGCAGTGTCACATCAAAAGACCCCTCGGCACCGAGGTTGCTTTGCCACATGGTTTGTCTTGTTTTATTGATAAATAATTTTCTTTTGGCCTCTTCTGCATTAATATTTTTGTTAACAGATTTTCTTTCATCAATTTCGCGCAAGTCTTTGTCATATTCCTTGCGGTGTCCAAAAGAAACATTTTCAACGGTTTTTTCAAAGTTTTTGCGGCGCAGGGTAAGATATTCGAGCATATCTTTCGGCGCTTTTGCATCATTTTCTTGTTCTTTTTTCACCAAACCGAGATAACGTGCGGTTTCTTTGTCATCGGGAGCAATTCCATGAACGATTTTATACTCATCAATAAGATATTTCTTAATATCGTCCGTTGGCTCGGCTACAGTTTGGGAAGATGTTTTTATCATCAAGCTTTGCGCTTTTTCAGGTATCAACGCCAGAGGAGATTTAGGCGTTGAAGTTTGCTCTGTAGTATTTTCTTTTTCTGTCTTTTCTTCCGAGTTAAGGTTTTGTTTTGTTTGTTCTTTCTTTTTCTTAAAGACATTGATTTTATCCAGAAAAGAACCGATTCTTTCTTTGAGGGTTTGTTTGGGCTGATTTGTAACAATACCCACCATGCCAACACCCAAGTTAGTTTCATTGGGCACCATCTTTGTGACTTCAACAGTTTGTTGAGACGTTGATTCGATAACTTTTTGCTCCCAAACACCATCATGGTTAGCATAGGTTGTATATTGTGTTCCTTCGTGAGAATGAACGGCAGTGCCATTAGCATCAATTTCGGCATTAAAGCCCAACACACCATCGTTTTGGTGTGGATTGCTGGCCACATGACCAACCTGGTTGATATCACTGATATGATTATCAATCTGTTGAAAAGCTTTGATAGATTCCGGGGTGATGTTCACACCATCTCCGTTCACGCTGCCGGCCAAAGTGTTAACGCTGTCTTGCGAAATACCGGTAGTTTGACTCCATTCAGCACCCAAAACTTTGTGGTTGGCCATCGAGTGAACATCTGCTCCGCCTTGAACGTGGAGCAAGTTGTTGTCGGCAGTTAAAGCACCGGCATCATGAGCGGCCAGCAAGTAGCGATAAGGGTTAATATCGGTTCCGTGTTCAGCGTTATAAGCATTAATGGCATCCACGCGCTGTTGCAGCAAATCCGGATTTTCATTATACCAAGAATGCAGAATTTTTTGAGCATTTTCAACCACCCCTTCCTTATAAACGGAAACAGTTTCACGCTCAACAACATCTTTTGTTGCTGCAGTTTTTTCTTCATGCTGAAAGATATTATTATCAGGGTGAAAGTGATTATATAAATCTATTAAACCGTTGGCACCTGCTCTTCCGAGGAAACCGGAGGCAACTGTAGCAACGGTTTGTAAAGAAGCCCAACCGAGAGCTTCCTTCTTGCTCAAACCGGCTTTGCGTGTATCCTGATAGTTTGTGATAATCCCTGTTCCGGCGCCGATGGTTAAAGAAGCATAGCCGAGAGCGGTAGCCACACCGGGGTTACCTGTTGCGGCAAAACCGAGAGCCGCAGCACCCATGGCTGTGGTTGCAATAGTTGCAAGTTGTCTGGGTTGTTTAACAAACTTCCACAAATTGGCCTTTTGTCCTTTTTCTTTGCGGTCTTTCCGCCAATGGCGATATTGACGAATGAGCATGACGGAGGCCAAACCTGTACCTAAAGCCATACCGGCCACTTTGTTCAAACCGCCGGTTGCCGCAGTAAGAGAGGCCTCAGAAGCGGCAATTGTTCCAACGGTAGTAATCGCGCCTGAGACCAAGAAAGCAGAGACGGCACCCATAATCGTTCGTCTTTTCAATTCTTTACGGAGTTGGTGTTTATCAATTTTTTCGGTGCGGTCTTTAGCGCGTTTGTCATATTGCTTCACGCCATCCATAACTTTCATGACAACCGCTTTATTGCGACCAAGCTTTTGAGCCATGCGGTTTGCCAATCCGGCCGTATCATCGACACATTTATCAAGGGCAGCTTCATAACCCAAATGTGTAATTTGCATGGGTTTTTCAATATTGCGCAAATCGACCATAAAATCGGCCAAATATTTTTTATTGGTAAATTGATCTATGTTTTCCACAGCGCCTTGTGCTGTTTTATCCGCCACATGGAAAGCATACAAAGTACCGGGCAACATTTCACAAATTTCAGATTGCATTTGTTGCTCATTAAACTTTTGAGTGGAGGTCAAATTTTGAGCGACAAAATGTTGTTTGGTCAAATTAACCAAGGTTTCCAATTTTGATCCTTCGATAATTTTAAGGCCCTGCTGCCAAGAATCATAAAGATATCCGTTTTCATCAACAAATTGCGGTTCAATTTTCCCGTCTTTATCCAAAAATTTAAAGTTAGAAACCAAAGCCAAGGTTTCTTCATCAAGATAGATTTTTTTCACCTGTTTTTGCAAAGAATCAAAACGCTCATCCATTTCGGGAGCATCTTTTTCTGAAATATTTTCAATACTCCAATCTTGATCATAAGCCTTCATCATCGGCTCCAAAATTTGGGAGCGCACGGTAGATATATTTTGTTTGACTTGAGTAGATTTTTCATCTTTGCCGAGATATTTTGAACGGGCATCAAACATAATGTTATAGCCCTCATAAGTATCGGCAATATTGGTCACATCGGCAAAGCACAGACCTTCGCCGTGGGCGGCTTGAGCGGTTAAAGAATCGATTCTTTCTTCCAGCTTATTAACATTGGCTTTTTCTGCAGCAACGTCAGCCTGAGGATTTTTTTTCAAAGAAGCGGCAACTTCTTGTTGCTTTTTGTCATAAAGTTGACCGAGCATTTTAGGTGGAACCTGCAGAAAGAGCTCTTGGTCTTGAAGCATTTTGTCTGCCACACCGTTTTCAAAATCTATGACTTCTTTTTGAGAAAGGTCGCGCAAATTACCAAGCTCTTCAATAGCATTTTCGGGAGATTTGACCCCTTGATTATAAGAATCTTCGGAAATATAGCCCAAGCTTTTCAAAACTTCGAGTTTGACCATATCAAGAAAAAATTCATTTTCATCAGAAGTATCACTACGCCCTCTGGCCATAATGGTTTCATACTGAGATTGCTGGATATCTTGTTGAGGCTTTTGTTTTGTTTCTTGTTGAGGTTCTTGTTTTGTTTCTTGTTGAGGCTCATCTTCAACAACAACTTCAATATCATTTTGATAGTTTTTTTGAGTATCTTCCAAAGTGTTTTCGTCAACCTTGATACTGTTGTTCGGAGAATGTTTTATCTGGCCGTGTTTTTGGCGAACTTCTTCCAGAGAAAACTCGGGATGTTCTTTCATGGTTTTGCCAAGGGCCGTAAAAAAGACTTCATCTTCGGGAGAAAGGCGGGTATTTTTGTCGCCAAAATAAATTTCTTTGAGCTCGTCTTCATGTTCATAAGTGCCGGTAATCAAATAATCATCAAGTTCTTTAAAATCATCAAGATCATTTTTCAAACTGCGGAATCTATAAAGCAAAGCTTCTGTTTCAAAAGGAGGGATCTCGTCAAAACTGTTATATCCAAAATCTTGTTTGATAAACTCAAGAAAATCTTTATTTTGTTGAACATTTTCTAATGTATATTGAGCCATAACCTTTCTCCGAATGAAATTTTCAATCTAAACTCAGAATATCACAATTTTCATTGCTTGACAAACATTTTGTCCAAAAAATATATCTTTTAACTAAAATGTAGCAATAAATACTTAATTTTTCATTAGTTTAGTAAATAAGGGCTTGCTTTTGAAAAAGAAAAACCCTAAATAAGGTTTAGTTTGAAAAGAAAGAATATCAAAAGTGAAAAAAATGAGCACGGAAACAGACTATTACACATTGCTTGAGGTGGACAAAACAGCCTCAGCCGATGAGATAAAAAAATCATATCGCCGTTTGGCCATGAAATATCACCCTGATTTGCACCCCGGAGATAAGGATGCAGAGCTTCATTTTAAAGAGATTAATGAGGCCTATGAGGTTTTGAAAGACGAGCAAAAGCGCGCTGCTTATGACCGTTATGGTCATCAGGCTTTCACGGGAGGCATGAACGGGGCCGGCGGCAACCCGTTTGGCGGTTTTGAGTTTAATTTTGGAGCCGGTGGTTTTTCCGATGTTTTTTCAGATATTTTTTCAGAATTTATGGGTGGCGGCAGAAGACAAGCCAATCCCAATGCCCCGGAAAGAGGTGCCGATTTAAGATACAATCTTGAGGTTAGTCTTGAGGAAGCATTTTCGGGTGTAGAAAAAGAGATAAAAATTCCCACCACCAAGGTTTGTGAAGCCTGCCACGGACACGGCACGGCAGACGGCAAAGAAGCTGATATTTGCCCCGATTGCAAGGGTAGCGGCAAAATCAGACGCCAGCAAGGTGGCTTTTTTGTGGTTGAAACCACTTGTCCCAAATGTGGCGGCACGGGACGCATCATAAAAGACAAATGCAAAACCTGCAAAGGACAAGGTTATATTGCCAATGAAAAATCTTTGAAAGTCAAGATTCCGGCCGGCATAGAAGACGAAACGCGCATGCGCATTGTCGGCGAAGGCGAGGCTGGCTTGCGTGGCGGAGAAAACGGCGATTTATATATTTTTATCAGCGTTAAAAAGCACAAATTATATAGCCGTGAAGGCGGAAATTTATACGCCACTGTTCCTCTTTCCATGACCACGGCGGCTTTGGGCGGCAAAATTGAAATTCCGGCAATTGACGGTGAAAAACTGGATATTGACATTGCTCCCGGCACACAAAATGATCAAATAATCAAAGTCAAAGGTCAGGGTATGCCGATTATGCGTTCCGCAAGAAAAGGAGACTTGTTTGTGAAGGTTAGGGTTGAAACACCTGTCAATTTGACAGACAGGCAAAAAGAGCTTTTGGAAGAGTTTCGCACAATAAGCCAAGAAAATGCCTGCCAACCTGAAGCCAAAGGCTTTTTTGACAAGATAAAAGACTTATTTGTAGCCTAACTTTTATAGATTTATAAAACTCTTCAATGCCATGCCAAGACAATGTGACATGGCATTTTTTTTATGCGGTATATCAAGTGTTAAAATTTTTCTCCTTATTAACCAAACGTTAACCCGAGATATGGTAATTTTGAATATAGATGAAAAGGTTTGAGTAAGAAACCGCATCCAAAGTATTGCAATATATCAAAAAGTAGTTGGTGGATATGTCAGAAATAAGTTTAACAGCGTCCATGCGCAGCAATTTACTGAGCTTGCAACAAATCTCAAAGTTGCAAGATAGCACGCAATTACGCTTATCCACCGGCTTAAAAGTCAATTCCGCCATAGATAATCCCAGTTCCTATTACACCGCCAGCTCGCTTAATAACCGAGCTGATGACTTGTCAGCATTGCTTGATTCTATGGGACAATCAGTGCAAACCATCAAAGCCGCCACGGAAGGGATTGAGAAAGCGGAAGATTTACTCTCGCAAATGAAAGCAATAGCCGAGCAAGTCAACACCGGGGTTTATGTGCCGGAGAAGAGCTATTTTGAAAAGCTGGTCGGCGCCAATGGTGCGGTCGTAACCAATGCCAAAGAGCTGCGCGCGGCGGTTAATAGCGGCAAAGAAGAAATTTGCGTTTATGGCAAAATTAATTTGGGCGATATCTCCACCACCGGCGGTTTGAGCCTGCAAGAAAACCAAAAACTCGTCGGCGTCAACTATTACGGCAACTTCGGCACCGAAGGTGAAGAGTTTTCGAGTATCTCCGCGACTTCCTCTGCTGCCAAGAATTTAATAGACATCACAAAAACAGGCTGCCTGGTAAGTGACTTGAATTTGAATTATAAAAATACAAACGAAACGGGTAGCTGCCATGTTATAAGTATAACAGGGACAGATGTGGTTGCAGATGTGCAAAATGTGTGTATAAAAGCAGAATTTTCAAATAATAACAATTCTGGTAAAGCCGGAATTTATATGTCATCAAAGACCACACTCAACATATCGGAGCGTTTTAATATTGATATGTCGGGGACTTATGCTTTTGGTTTGGCCCTGGGTGCAACGGCTAATGCAACGATTGCTTCACAAGCATTGGTGAATATTAAAACCTCGGGACAGAACGGAAACGCCATAGATATGAACAATCAATCAAATTTAACCATAGCTTCAGAAGCCAAAGTGAATATTGAAACTTTAGGAGAAGATGGCAATGGCATAAATTTAGATAACAGTTCTAATTTAAGGTTGGAAAGCAAAGTTGCAAATTGCAACAACTGGGAGAAGCGCTATAGGTATTTCAGCTTATCACAACTCTAATGTAGATATTGCCTCAGGGTCAGACTTATTTATCAAAACTAGTGGTGAATCTGGAAGTTATGGTTTTTCAATTTTTATCAATTCCACAGCAAATCTTGCCGGAAATATTAAAATAGATACTGAGAAAGATCATGGAATCTTATTGTCGGATTCTAGCGGTAATAAGATGACCGTAACCTCATCGGCACAAATTTATTTGTCAGGACAAGCTGATTTTTATATCGGTGCCAATACTGGTGGCTATGCGCCAAACTTGTTTACAATTGAGCAAGGCTCAAAAATTGCTTATGAAAAAGATGGTGCAACCAAATGGTATGAAATTCAAGCTGATTATGAGGAGGAGAATGCCACTCAGTCAATTCACTATATCACAGCAGATAATGTAGAAAATACGCTGAATGTTGGCCAGACGTCTTCTTGGCAGACGCCGAGTGAAATTGTAGATGAAGAAAAAGCCGAACAAGAGGCTAAAGAAGCCGAAGAACAAGCCAACCGCGAGGTTTATCAAAAGCAGTTTAACAATGCTTTGTCACAATATGATAGCTTGATTAAAGATAGTTCATATAAGGGCATCAATCTGTTACAAGCCGATGATTTGAAAGTAATTTTCAATGAAAATCGTAGTTCAACCTTAGAGGTGAGCGGTGTGGATTTATCATCCGATAAAATCGGTATGATGACGGCCGATTGGAGCAAAGCCAAAGATGTGCAAACAAGCCTTGACCAGATTATCAATGCCAAAAATACTTTACGCTCTGCCTCAACCAAGCTCGGCAACTATTATTCTATCATCACTGAGAGAGAAACTTTCACAGATAATCTGATTAATGTATTGGAAGAGGGTGCAGATAAATTGACATTGGCTGATATGAATGAAGAAAGCGCCAACATGCTCTCCCTGCAAACGCAACAGCAACTGGCAATTAACTCTTTGAGCCTTGCCTCACAGGCCAGCCAAGCCGTGTTAAGACTCTTCTAAGCACTTTCGCTCCGACAAGAACATAAAGAGCATCGCGGTCCTCGTGGCACAGAGACCAAACTGATGCGGTCAAGCTGGCTTCAGCTTGAAAAAAAGAGTTCTCTGCAACAAGCAAAGAACTCTAAGAAACTGGCGCGCTCGGCGGGCTGGAGGAAAGAAAAATCTTCAGAGAAGATTTTTCTAACGACAGGCGAAGATTTGTTAGTTTGGAGGCAAGCGACAGCGCGGACGAGAAACGTTACAAATCAAGTGACCGCAGCGAGTTAGTGTTTGAAAAGAAACACTTACGAGCCAGAGCGAACCTTGGTTCGAATGCCGCCGGGAAATAGGGATAAAAAAAGAGTTCTCTGCAACAAGCAAAGAACTCTAAGAAACTGGCGCGCTCGGCGGGATTCGAACTCACAACCTTCTGATCCGTAGTCAGATGCTCTATCCAATTGAGCTACGAGCGCATCGCGATAACAAAAGACTTAATACAGCGAAATATTTTTTTTTGCAAGCAAAATTTTTTCAAATTTAAAAGAATTTTAATCTATTTTTTCTATTCTGCAAATGACACAGAAATTTATTTTGCTCATAATATGGATTTAAGCCTTGTTTTGTAGTAAAAAAATCTTTACAAAGAAGAATAATGGTGTAAATAAAAACTATGAGCAAATTTTTACATAAGGTATTAGGTTAGATGAAAAACATTGCAATAAAATTATCTTTGGCTTCCCTGTCTGTTTTAGCGTTTGGCGGATGTTCTTATTCATCAGATGCATTGTTCCCGTCATTAATGGGTGTAGATTCGTCACAAGAAGTTGCGGTTGCAGAAACCTCAGACATTAAGAGCGGAGATATTCCCGAGTTGGGAACAACAAATTTCCAACCGTTAGAGATTTCAGAAGGGGGCAACACCGGCACCTTTGTCGGTCAAAAAGTGGTCACCTTCAGAGGAGAGTTGTCTCAGTTGCAAAATTCTATCCGCAAGCACAATGAAGAACTGCAAAAGATTCGTGCATCTGTCATCAACAATGCTTTGCAATATCACAAATTGATTGGCACGATTGAGGCCAAGTTGCAAGTCGGCACCACGCCGGGCAACCCGCAAATGTTCACCATGTTGCAAGGTGCACAAAACAACATTCAAGTTATGAACGCTAATACCATTGCTTTGAACCAATTGGCCACCAGAGTTGCAAGTGATGCCGCCATGACCAACTATTTGTTGGATTCCATCCGCGCCGCCTACAGTGTGTCCGGTGCTGTTGATGAAGACCACCGCCAACTGCGCATTTTGGAAAACGAGACCAACCAAACCTCAATTTTGATTGGTAGTTTGTTGCAAGAGATTAATATGGATGCAGAGCGCCAATTGCAATATATTGAAACCGCCCGCAACTATATTGTTGACCTGAATTCTGCCATCAAAGCCGGTAGCTATGGGGTGAACAATCTTCCGTTGCCGGGAGCAGATTATGTTGGTGCCGCCACAAATTTTAACGTGAAAAGCAGCGCCACAAACGGTTCACCGTTGTTTGTTGCCAAGTTCAACAAAACCAATGTTAAATATCACGATGGTTTGAAACAAGCTGTGAGCAGTGCCGTTGCCAAAAAACCGGGTGTGATGTTTGATGTGGTTGCCGTATCTCCGGCCAAAGGCAATGCTTTGAGCAAAAACGCAGCACAAAACAACGCCACTCAAATTTTTCAAGAGATGGTTGAGATGGGTGTAGGTGCAGAGCGCATCAATTTGTCATCCAGAACCAGCCCGAATGCCACATCTGCCGAAGTTCAAATCTTTGTCAGATAGTTTGAAAAAAGTTTGCAAAATGCCCTGCCGTCAAATGCAGGGTATTTTTTTTTAAGGAAAAATGAGAATGACCGCCGCGCAAAAGTTAAAAAATGAATTGCAAAATCTGGCTGATAAAGAAAAAGCCAAGCATTTGTCAAAGTTTTTCAAAACCGGCAAAGGACAATATGCCGAAGGGGACAAGTTTTTAGGAATTAACGTGCCGGTCAATAAAAGCCTTGTCAAAAAATATTATAAAGATATTTCGCCGGCAGATATGGCCGAGATGTTGCATAACCCGTGGCATGAATATCGCTTTGCCGCTTTGCAATGTATGGTTATGCAATATGAAAGAACTGAAGAACAGAAGCAAAAAGCGCTGGTGGAGCTCTATTTGAATAATCTGAGCGGCATCAACAATTGGGATTTGGTAGATTGCTCAGCGCATAAGATTATCGGAGCTTGGGCGGTAAAGAAACAAGATTTAAGTCTGATTGAAAAGTTATCAGATTCGCATCGGCTTTGGCAAGAAAGAATTGCCGTTGTGGCAAGTTGGGCATTTATCAAAAATCAGCAATATGATTTGACGTTGAAACTGGCCGTAAAATTCATCAATCATGAGCATGATTTAATGCACAAAGCTGTTGGCTGGATGTTACGTGAGGTAGGCAAACAAAATAAACTTGCTTTGACTGATTTTTTGGATGACTATGCCGCAAAATTGCCGCGCACAACCCTGCGTTATGCCATTGAGCGATTCCCAAAGGCGGAAAGAGAAAAATATATGCAAAAAAAATAGGAATAGTGATGAGCTATTCCTATTTTGGTTGTAAAAAGAAATTTTACATATAAGGCCAACCGATAACTTGGGTGATGACCACTTTTTCTTTATCCAGATTCATCGCCTCGGCCACCTTATCCATATCCGCATAGCCGCGCACGACGTTGTTCAAACCGCGGCTGGCACAATAGAGGCCAACGTTTTGATAAGCGGCGGCCGCATTCATTGCAGCGCTTTTCACATCATTGCCGGTAAAAATCAGGGTGATAGGAGCTTCTTTGGTGTAGTCTTGCAAATTGATATATTGAGAAACATTGTCATCGGAAACAAATTTCAAACTGTTTTCGGGGGCAATATATTTCCAGATGGCGCCGGCTTTAATCACATAAACATTCAAATCTTGTTTGTTTTGCGAGGTTGGAATGGTTCTTTTGCCGTCATGGGAGATTCCCCAGGCAGCATAAAGAATATTGCTCAAATCTTTGTCTTCAACCGCTTTGGGGCTGAATTCGCGGGTAGATTTGCGTTGCGTAATAGCTTCCATCAAAGGCATACCGCCGGTGGTATCCGGGGCGGGCAGTTTAATATCTTCCACGGCCAGGGCCGGAGTTGCGGCAAGTAAAAAGGCCGCGAGCAAAATCTTTTTCATGAAAAAATCCTCCTTGTTTTCTTGTTTTGATAAAAATATCTTAGACCAGAGAAATAAAAATAAAAGCAAAAAAGCAATCGGTGGACAAATAGGAAAGTAAAAAAATAAAGGCCGGAAAAGTCCGACCTTTATCAAATCAGCCCATGCTTAGAAAATCAGTTGCAAGCCGGAGTAGATGATGAAAGCCACCAACCAAGCAATAAAGCATTGCAATAAGACAATCGACAAAGCATAGCGTGTGCCGAGCTCTTTTTTAACCGTGGCAATGGCGGCCACACACGGTGTGTAGAGCAAGGAGAAAACCAAGAAAGAATAAGCGCTGAGCGGGGTTAAAATCGTCGGCAACAGTTCAATCTTGCCTTCAAGCAACACACCAAGCGTGCTGACCACACTTTCTTTGGCGGCAAATCCGCTCAAAAAGGCGGTAGACAGGCGCCAATCATTGATTCCCAAAGGTGCGAAAATCGGCGTAATCAGGCTACCGATACTGCTCAAAATGCTGTCCGCCGAGTTAGAAACCAAGTTGAGGCGGCTATCAAAAGAGCTGAGGAACCAAATGATGATTGTGGCCACAAAAATAATGGTGAAAGCTTTGGTGATGAAATATTTGGCCTTATAATAAATCAGGCGCCAAACATTTTTCAGACCAGGTAGACGATAGTTTGGAAGCTCCATCACAAAAGGCACGGCCTCACCGCGAAAAACGGTGGATTTGAAGATGAAAGCCAAAATCAAACCAACCAAAATGCCCAAAACATACAAACTGATAATGACCAAAGTTTGATATTGGGCAAAGAAAGCGGCGGTCAGTAAAACATAAATCGGCAGTTTGGCGGTGCAGCTCATAAACGGGGTGAGCATAATCGTCATCTTACGGTCGCGTTCGGAAGGAAGCGTGCGTGCTGCCATAATGGCAGGAACCGAGCAACCGAAACCAATCAGCATCGGCACAAAACTGCGACCGGAAAGACCGAGCTTACGCAAGAGCTTATCCATAAAGAAAGCCACGCGCGCCATATAGCCGCTGTCTTCCAACAAAGAGAGGAAGAAGAACAACAAGACGATGACCGGCAAAAAGCTGAGCACACTGCCGACACCGGCAAAAATACCGTCAACCACAAGCGAGATAACCACCGGGTTCATGCCATAGTTTTGCAAACCAAGGCGCACTTCTTGCCCCAGCATATCGATCAGTTTTTCAACCAAACCGGAAAGATAAGTTCCCATCGGTCCGAAAGAAAGATAAAAGACCAAAGCCATGAGGAGCAGAAAAACCGGCAGAGCCGTCCATTTTCCGGTCAAAATGCGGTCAAATTTTTCGCTTCGGCTGCGTTCTTTGGTTTGTTCCAGCTTAAAGACACATTCTTGGCAAACTTGGCCGATAAAGGTGAAACGCATATCAGCCATCGCGGCTTCTCTGTCCATGCCGGAATCCTCTTCCATCTGCTCAACAATTTGTTCCAAAATGTCAGTATGATCTTTGTCCAAATGCAACGCTTTACGGATGGGTTCATCACCTTCGGTGAGTTTGGATGCGGCAAAACGCAGCGGAATCCCGGCCGCTGCGGCATCATTTTCAATCAGGTGAATAATCGAGTGAATGCAGCGGTGTAAAGCGCCTTTATCTTTGCCGTCGCTCGGACAAAAGTCCACTCTGTCCGGCACTTCGCGATAACGTGCCACGTTCACGGCATGTTCAATCAGCTCATGGACGCCTTCATCTTTGAGGGCAGAAATCGGAATCACCGGCACGCCGAGAATGGTTTCCAAGCGATTGATATCAATGGCGGCACCGTTTAAGCGGATTTCATCCATCATGTTGAGGGCAATCACCATCGGGATTCGCAGTTCCAAAAGCTGCATGGTCAAAAAGAGGCTGCGCTCAATGTTGGAGGCATCTAAGATATTGATAATGGCGTTTGGATGTGCTTTGAGCAAAAACTCACGCGTGACCAGTTCTTCTTTGGTATAAGGAGAGAGAGAATAAACCCCGGGAAGGTCGGTTACGGTAACGTTGGGGTATCCGCGGACGATTCCATCCGTGCGGTCGACCGTCACACCGGGAAAGTTGCCCACATGTTGGTTGGAGCCGGTGAGTTGGTTAAAAAGCGTGGTCTTGCCGCAGTTCTGGTTACCGATGAGGGCAAAGAGCAACGGTGCATCTTCCGGGATGACATTGCCGCTGCGTTTGAGGTGGAGTTCAGGATTCTCTCCTTTGCGGGCATTGAAAATCAGGGTCGGCACAGGAGCTTTTTCTTTGATCGGTGCGGCTTTATGAATATCTTTGATTTGGATGTTTTGTGCATCTTTCAAGCGCAAGGTGAGCTCATAACCGCGAATTTTGAACTCGAGCGGGTCGCCGAGCGGTGCGGCTTTAATCAAAGTGATTTCCGTTCCGGGGGTGAGGCCCATTTCCAAAAGATGTCTGCGCAAAGCGTCTTTTTGCCCCAAAACAGCCTCAATCACGGCTGTTCTGCCTTTAGGGAGTTTATCCAAAGTAGCCATAATTTGTCCTTATTTTATACCCATATTTTTGTTTAGTGCAGAGATAAAACTTCTCCGTCTTCCGGAATTAATATTTGCGCAGATAGATTATATTTTGCAACCATTTTTTTCACATCTTGACGCGTGAGCATGGCGTGCGGCACCGCATCCATATGCGTGATGATGATTTTGGCTTTGGGCGCGGCTTGAACAACCTTGCGTATGTCTTCTTCATTCATAATGATGGAGCCGCTGTCGGTGAACTGCGCATCGGCGGCATTCAGGGCAATAATTTGCGGCTGATATTTTTCAATCGCCTGTGCCACTTTTTCAAACCAGATGGTGTCACCGGCTAAATAAAACACGGGTTCATTTTGAGCCGAGAAGATAACGCCGCTGGCCGTGCCGCGCAGGTTCATCATATCATAATATTTCTGCGTGGTTTCGGGGTGTCCGTGCAAACAATCGATTCGCGTAAGCTTTACTTGGCCAAAATCCGTGCCGTCATAGCTCAAAACCCTAACATCGGCAAAGCCGAATTGGCGAATAACTTTGGCATCGGTTTCATCTTGTGCCAAAATCGGCAAATTTTTGGACAGGGCTTTAATGGCAAATTCATCCAAATGGTCGGGGTGCAGGTGGGTGATGATAACGGCATCAATATCTTTGACAATTTCTTGCATGGGCAAGGGGAGCTCCACCGTCGGCCAACGCAGATTGGGGTGATGGCAGGCTTCCAAGGGCGGATAAGCATCTTTGGGAGCAAAAAACGGATCAATCAGAAAAGAGATGCCGGCAAAGTTGAGCTTGACCGTGGCGCCGCGAATTTGTTGAAATTGCATATTTAGGGTCCTTTCTAATCATCAAAACGGTTGAATAGAGATTTCAGTTCTTCAATTTTTTTGTCTTTATCTTCCGTTGAGGCAAAAGATTGAGCCACGCAAGTCTGCAAATGTTTTTGCAAAATGTTGGATTCCACGGCCTTAACCGCAGAACGAACAGCCCGCAATTGGTAGATGATATCCGGGCAATAGCGGCCTTCCTCAATCATTTTTTTAATGCCTTCAATCTGACCGACGATTCGGTTCAAACGCGGAATATTTTCCAAATGGCTGGGATGTTGTTCCATGATTTTTCTTCTTATTTTTTGTGTCCGCAAGTGCATTCCGGGCAGCATTTGTTATCTTCGGTGCATTGGCAGTTATCACCGCAGGTGCAGTGTTCACCGCAAGAGCAATGCTCGCCACAGTGGCAACCGTCTTTGCCGCATTGGCAGTTGTCGCCGCAGGTGCAGTTTTCACAAGTGCAATCAGGGTTTTTGCATTTTGTCATGATAAATTCTCCTTTAAGTCATACATACCCTCAAGGGGTATATGTAAGAGATATACCCCCTAGGGGTAAGAGTCAAGAATTTTTAAGCGGCTTCAAGAAAAAATTCAACCTTCATGTCAAACGCGCGAGCAATTTGGTGGAGGTTGCCAAGGTTGATTTCGGCGAGCCCAAGTTCCAGTTTTTCAATATAAGAAGAGGGCACGCCGGTTTGGGTGGCAAGCTCCAAAACGGTGATTTTATGAAGTCGGCGCAAGGCAGATATTTGCTCTGCCAGAGCGAGTTTTGTTTGTTTGAGGTTAATTCGGGCTTGTTTTTTGTTTAGCATATTTCAACTCCTGTTTATTGAGGGACAACTTTTGCCGTCAAACACGCCGTGTTTGTGGGGTCAAGCTGCCACCAGCTTGTTAAAACATACCGCCGAATGTTAAAAAACATCGGCGGTGGAGCTGAAAAACTGTAGTAACGCAGTCACTCTTATTCGTCCTGCAAGCAGGCTTATATCAAGCACTCCACCATAGGTGGATTTGTTACCAAGATGTTTTTCAGACACCACAGGCTGTCTCCAACCTGCAAGAAGCATTGTAGAGAGAACGAGAAAAAATGCAAATATTTTTTTGATAAAGGAAAATGGCAAGCTTTAATGTTATGCTGAATTTATTTCAGCATCTCATGAGATCCCGAAATAAATTCGGGATGACAATGGTGAATGAACAAGGCACCAACCCTCCGCCCAACACATAAAGCGCATCGCGGTCCTCGTGGCACAGAGACAAAACCGATGCGGTCAAGCTGGCTTCAGCTTGCCAGACGAACTCGTTCGATCCTCAGAAAGGGTGCAGAAAAGAATGGTGGAGCTAAGGAGAATCGAACTCCTGACCTATTGATTGCGAACCAATCGCTCTCCCAACTGAGCTATAGCCCCACGACGGATGATAGAAAAAAACGCCGCACAAAGGAGCAAAGGCGGCGTTTTATAAAAAATTGGTGGAGCTAAGCGGGATCGAACCGCTGACCTCTTGAATGCCATTCAAGCGCTCTCCCAGCTGAGCTATAACCCCAACGACGTTTTGCAATATAAAAAAACTTTTTCAAAGAGTCAAACAATTTTTTGCTTATGAAGCTTTATTTGTGAATGGATTTTTTGCGCCCTTCATCCAACCCATGATTAATTCTTTGCTTTGGGCGGATTCGTCATATTTCTCTGCCAAGATTTTGAAGTCATTTTTCTGATAAAATTTGATTGCCGGCAGGTTTTGGGCATAAACCTTGAGGTTAAGGGATGATTTTTGCTTGCGGGCATAAGCCAAAAGCTTGGTGCCGATATTGCGGCGCTGGTAACGCGGGTCAACAAATAATGCGCCGATAAAATTATCCAAGAGAATGGAGATAAACCCTTTGAGCTGATGTTTGTCCTCATAAACAAAAGTTTCGGCTTGCGGCAGATAGTGGTTTTTCACTTCGTCAAAATGTTTCTGCCAATAAGAAGGTGCAATAAAAGCATGGGCTTTGGTGTTGGTCTCAAGCCAAAGCTGCATAATTTTATCCAAATCGGAGGCGTTTGCTTTTCTAATCATCAGATATCCAAATCATCAACAAATTTGGCGCGTTCTATGATAAATTTGAAGCGCGTTTCAGGGTTTTTACCCATCAAACGCTCCACTTGACGGCGGGTTTCAAAAGCCTCTTCTTTGCCTTCTTCGGTGTTGGTGGAAGGAATGAGAACTTTAAGGAGCATACGATTTTTCTTATCCATCGTGGTCTCTTTGAGCTGTTGCGCACTCATCTCGCCCAAACCTTTGAAGCGGCTGATATCGGGTTTTTGGTTGCCTTTGACCACTTTTTTGAGGATTCGGTCTTTGTCATCATCATCCAAAGCATAGTAGTTTTGGTTGCCGACCACGATTTTATAAAGAGGCGGTGTGGCAATAAAAAGGTGCCCATTTTCAATAAGTTTCGGCATTTGTTGGTAGAAAAACGTCATAAGAAGGGAGGCAATATGCGCACCGTCCACATCGGCATCGGTCATGATGATGATTTTTTCATAGCGCAAATTTTCTTCTTTGTAGTTTTCTTTGGTGCCGCAACCCAAAGCCTCGCACATATCTTTAATCTCTTGGTTTTGCATAATTTTTTCAAGAGAAGCGCTGGCCACGTTCAAAATTTTGCCGCGCAAGGGGAGAATGGCTTGGGTAAAGCGGTCGCGTCCCTGTTTGGCAGAGCCGCCGGCGGAATCACCCTCAACAATGAAGATTTCCGTGCCTTCGGCCGCAGCTTGCGAGCAATCAGCCAGTTTGCCCGGCAGGCGGAGCTTCTTTGTCGGGGTTTTGCGGTTTTGCACTTTTTCTTCTTTTTTCTTTTTGCGCGCATCGGCACGGTCAAGCACATATTCAAGCAGTGCATTGGCATTTTCGGTATCGGAAGTGAGCCAGTGGTCAAAAGAGTCTTTCACGGCTTGTTCCACGAGACGAACGGCCTTGTTTGAGGTGAGCTTATCTTTGGTTTGACCTTGAAATTGCGGATCGCGGATAAAGACCGAGAGCATAATGCAGGCATCGCTCAAAAAGTCTTCGGCGGTGATGTTGGCGGCTTTTTTCACATTAGCCATATCGCCATATTCTTTGAGGCCGCGCAAGAGAGCTGCTTTGAAGCCCATTTCATGCGTGCCGCCTTGCGGGGTGATAACCGTGTTGCAGTAAGAGTGGCAAAAACCGTTTTCGTCCTCCGGCCAAGTGATGGCCCATTCCACCTTGCCCTCGTCGTTGGCAAGCTCAGCTTCGCCTGAGAACATGGTGCGGTTGATGGTTGGACGCGCCCCGATTTGATAATTCAAGAAATCGCGCAAACCGTTGGGGAAATTGAGTTCTGCTTCAGGCGGAGTCATGTCGCCGTCGGTCAAAATCTCGGGGGCACATTTCCAGTTGATGTGGATTCCTTTGAAAAGGAAAGCCTTGGAGCGTGCCATACGATAGATTCGATTCGGTTGCAGGTTAGAGTTTACACCGAAAATCTCAGGATCTGGTTTAAAAGTAATCGAGGTGCCGCGACGATTCGGGGCATTACCGATAAGCTCCAGCGGGGTAACGGGTTTGCCGCGGGAATATTCTTGACGATAAAGCTTTTTATCGCGGGCAATTTCCACGGTAAGCTTTTCGGAAAGAGCATTCACGACAGATAAGCCGACGCCGTGCAAACCGCCGGAAACCTTATAAGCGCCGCCGCCAAACTTGCCGCCGGAGTGCAGCATGGTCATAATCACTTCCAAAGCGGACATATTTGGGTATTTTGGGTGCGGGTCAACCGGGATTCCGCGGCCGTTATCAGTGATGGTGATGGAATAATCATCATGGAGCGAAACATCAATTTTGGTAGCAAAGCCGGCCACAGCCTCATCCATGGAGTTGTCCAAAATTTCGGCCACAAGGTGGTGCAAAGCGGTTTCATCGGTGCCGCCGATATACATACCGGGGCGATGTCTGACCGGCTCCAAACCCTCCAAAACTTCAATGCTTTGGGCGCTATATTCCTGCACAATATTGTTTACGGCATTACTATCAAATAAATCGCTCATCTTATCCTCTAAATCAAAAACTAGAGGCAAGATAGCGCAAAGCCTTACGAAAATCAAGCCTTAAGCGCAAAATACAAACAAAAATAAAAGTTTGCAAAAAAAGTGCCGCAGAAAGCAAAAAACGCTTGCATTTATAAACAGATAGTATAAAAAGGGGAACGAAAAGGGTGCATGGTGCGCTCTTATAACTCACACGCAAGCTGCGGGGGCTGCTTTTTAAGCCTCACTCCGGTGTTGATTGGTCAACCAAAGAGCTTGCGGAGGTTTAACCGGAAAAAGGAAAATAAAAATATGTCACTTCCGACTTTTACAATGCGTCAGATGATTGAAGCTGGCGTTCACTTCGGTCACCACGCTCGTCGTTGGAACCCGAAAATGGCTCCGTTTATTTACGGCAAAAAAGATAACATTCATATCATTGACTTGCAAAAAACTTACCCGATGCTCTACACCGCATTGAATGCTGCTCGTGAAATTGCAGCCAACGGCGGTAAAGTATTGTTCGTCGGCACCAAAAGACAAGCTCAAGACATCATCAAAGAAAATGCAGAGCGTTGCGGTCAATATTATGTAAATCACCGTTGGTTGGGTGGTATGCTCACCAACTGGAAAACCGTTTACAAATCAATTTCTCGTTTGGCAAAGCTCAATGAAATGTCTGAAAAGAATGCTTATGAAGGCTACACCAAAAAAGAAATCTTGAACTTGAAAAAAGAACAAGAAAAATTGAATGCTGAATTGGGCGGTATCATGAACATGGGCGGACAACCGGACTTGTTGTTCGTTATTGATACCCCGAAAGAAAGCTTGGCCATTAAAGAAGCCAAAAAATTGGGTATTCCTGTAATCGGCATTTGCGATACCAACGCAGATCCTTATGCAGTTGACTATGCCGTTCCGGGTAATGATGATGCCATCCGCGCCATCCAATTCTACTCTGAACTCGTATCAAGCGCTGTTTTGGACGGTATGCAAGCCGAAATCGCTGCTCAAGGCGTTAAAGTAGACGAGATGGTTGAAGCTGCCGCTGAAAAAGCTCCGAAAAAAAGAGCTTCTAAAAAAGCTGCCAAAACCGAAGAATAATTTATAAACTCATAAAGTTATAAATTTTATCAAAACGCGGCGGTATTTTAGGTATGAGCTAAGATACCGCCGCACTCAAAATATCTTAAGAGGAATTTATTCATGACAAATATTACAGCCGCTATGGTAAAAGAACTGCGCGAAACCACCAGCGCAGGAATGTTGGACTGCAAAAAAGCCCTGACCGAATGCAACGGAGATATGGAAGCAGCTGTTGACTGGTTGCGCAAAAAAGGTTTGGCCTCTGCTGCCAAAAAAGCCAGCCGTATTGCTGCCGAAGGTTTGGTTGCTGTTGCTGTTGACGGAAACAAAGGCGCCATCGTTGAGGTTAACTCTGAAACCGACTTTGTTGCCAAAAACGAACTTTTCCAAGAATATGTTGCCGATGCCGCTTTGGTTGCTTTGATGAACAATGGCGAACTTTGCGACATGAAAACTTTCCAATGCCCGAAAGTTCACAAATCTTTTGAAGAACGCTTGACAGATTTGATTGCCAAGATTGGTGAAAACATGAACTTGCGTCGTGCCGCCACCTTGGAAGTCAAAGACGGTGTCGTTGCTTCTTACATTCACAATGCTGCCGCTCCGAACCTTGGCAAAATCGGCGTTTTGGTTGCCTTGGAATCAAAAGGTGACAAAGCCAAATTGGCAGAGCTTGGCAAACACATAGCCATGCACATTGCCGCTTCTGCACCTCTGTTCCAAACCATTGCCGATGTTGATCCGGCTGCGGTTGAACACGAAAGAGCAATCTTCTCCGAGCAAGCTGCTGCCTCCGGCAAACCGGCAAACATCATTGAAAAAATGGTTGAAGGCCGCATTCGCAAATATTATGACGAAGTTGTTTTGGAAGAACAAGCTTACATTATGGACCCGGACAAAAAGGTCAAACAAGTCATTGCCGATGCTGCCAAAGAGCTTGGCACAGACATTGTTTTGAAAGGCTATGTCTGCTTCCGTTTGGGCGAAGGCTTGCAAAAGAAAGAAGAAGACTTTGCAGCCGAAGTTGCCGCTCAATTGAAAAAATAATTTATAGGGATTGTTTTTCAGACACCAAAAAGCACCTCGTAAGAGGTGCTTTTTTGTTGTATCTAGAAAACCACGCGTTAGACGCGTGGTTCAGTAAAGCTTACAGCGGTGAGGATGACAAAGA
>CALXWB010000022.1 GCA_944392225.1 uncultured Alphaproteobacteria bacterium
ATAAACGTTGCGGAAACCAATTCTTGGAAAACCGCGGGTGATATAGTGGCAGAGGAGCAGCAAAAACAAGAGCAAGAAAAGGCGGCGCAGGCGAAGAAAGAGGCAGAGGAGCAAGCCAACCGCGAGGTTTATCAAAAGCAGTTTAACAGTGCCCTGTCGCAATATGATTCTTTGATTAAAGACAGCTCATACAAGGGTGTTAATCTTCTTCAAGCAGATGATTTAAAAGTGATTTTCAATGAAAATCGCAGTTCAACTTTAGATGTGAGCGGGGTGGATTTGAGCTCGGATAAAATCGGTATGATGACAGCCAATTGGTCCAAAGCCAAAGATGTGCAAAATAGTATCAATCAGGTGATTGAGGCAAAAAATACTTTGCGTTCGGCCTCAACCAAGCTTGGCAACTATTATTCGATTATTACCGAGCGCGAGACTTTTACCGATAATTTGATTAATGTTTTAGAAGAAGGTGCAGATAAATTGACATTAGCAGATATGAACGAAGAGTCCGCCAACATGCTCTCCCTGCAAACCCAACAACAACTGGCAATTAATTCCCTCTCGCTGGCATCACAAGCTTCTCAAGCTGTGTTAAGACTCTTCTAGGAACTTTCGCTCCGCAAAGAACATAAAGAGCATCGCGGTCCTCGTGGCACCGTTCGCCAAGCCATCAAACCAATGCGGTCAAGCTGGCTTCAGCTTGTCAAACGCGCTGCGTTTGTTCTAGGCACTTTCACCACGCCAAGAACAGAGACGCTCACTATTTGCACTTTACAAATATCCTCAAATCTCCTAAGCTGATAAAAAAAGGAGAAAAACATGGCAAATATCGGCATCATCGGCACCGGCATTTTTGGCACGGCATTAGCTGTCACCGCAGCCAAAGCCGGAAACAACGTCCTCTGCTGGGATAGAAATGCAGAGGTCATTAATTCAATCAACAAGAAACACGTCAACGCCATCCACCTGCCCGAAATTTCTTTGCCGCACGACATCTCTGCCACGGCAGATTTAGCTCAAATTTTTTCTTTTGCCGAAGTGATCTTGCTTGCTGTTTCCGCGCAAGCCACCCGCAGTGTTTTAAAACAGCTCAAACCTTTCATAAAGCCGGAAACAATCATTGTTTTTTGTGCCAAAGGTCTGGAAGCCCAAAGCGGCAAAATGCTCTCAGAAATTGCCGCAGAAGAAATTCCGCAAACAGAAATCGCCATTCTTACCGGCCCGGGTTTTGCCATAGACATTGCCCGCGGCAAATTAACCTGTGTCACCATAGCCTCCGCACAAGAGGGAACGGCACACAAAATAACACAACTGCTCGGCACTTCATATTTTCGCCCCTATTCCACCCAAGATATTATTGCACCGCAAATCGGCGGTAGTGTCAAAAATGTCATTGCCATTGCCTCCGGCATTATTGAAGGGGCGCAGCTTGGTGTTGGCGCCCGTGCCGCCCTCATCACGCGCGGCCTGGCTGAGATGACCCGCTTGTCAATGACCATGGGCGGCAACTTAACCACCTTGATGGGCATGTGCGGACTGGGCGATTTGGTTTTAACCGCCGGCAGCACACAATCACGCAATTTCAGTTTTGGATATGAGGTTGGCATTTGCGGCCACGCACAAAAGGTTTTGAGCCGCAACACTCAAACGGTTGAGGGAATTTATACCACACAAGCCGTGATAAGGCTCGCTTATAATTTAAATGTTGAAATGCCGATTTGCGAGATTGTCTATCGCATTTTATTTGAAGATATGGCCTTGGAAGAAGCCGTCAAAGAGCTGATGAGCCGCCCTTATAAAGAAGAAGGAGCGGGTTTTTAATCCCGTGCCTTGTTTTGTTTTACCAAGTTTTGAGCATAAAATTCAGCCATGTTTTGGTTAGGTATAATATGGCCAATACCTTGTTTCAGAGCAATCTCGTAAATAGGTTTTCCTTCATCAAAGGCAGCAATTTTGTGCATAACCTCTCTGGCCTCATCTAAACGTCCGGCTTCAAGACCGGCCAACATCTTGTCATAGTCTTTTTCATCCAAATTGGTAATTGAGCTAACATAAAAAGGATTACCCTTCTTGGTTTGTCCTTCTTTCACATTCATAAACGGAATTTTTCTGCTATAGTTATCAATATTGAGAAACAACAAAGCCTCGTGAATTCTTCTTTTCTTAATTCCTGCCCTAAATTTTTCGCTTTGAGGCAGCATTTTCATAATTTTTACGGCACATTTAATTTTATCTTGAATATTGTCCTGCACAAAATCGCACAACTTTGCTCCATTTGTTTCATTATTATACATAACAGAAAAAATAGCATCAAATTCATAAGACTTAAGCTTTGTGCCGCTAAGCTTGTTATACATTTTTTTATAAATTCGCCCGTTATCTCTGTGCTGAAACCACCCATCGACCAATTGGCAGGCCCCTTCTCCAGTAACATTAACGTCCTTATTATTTTTAAAATATTTTGAAGCCAAAACCCATAAATCATTTTTTGGGTCGCCGTTTTCCGGATAATAATAGCTTCCCAAGCCAATTGTATTAATAACCTTTCCATTATCCGTATAAGGCGAATTTATCAAAATTTCTGTCGGCATCATGGATAAGATAATGGAGTTAAAACACTTATCATACATTATATCAAAGCTTTTTTGATCCGTAATATTAAACTCATGAAAAGTATCTATGAACAAAAAATCTGTTGGAGTAAAAGCAAATTCAGAAATTTGGGTTCCCTGATTTTCTTGTTTTAAATTATCAACCTTAACCCGTGCCGTTTGAACTTGCTCAATTTTGTCTTTAATAGAAATTTTATCCTGATTGTTCTTGGAGGGCATAAACTTTGTCGCAGCAAACAAAGATAAGGGGATCAAGGCTTTAAGAGCACCTTTCTGAATGTAAGGAACCATTTTTTCATCAATAAAGCTTTTAGTTTTAGACCTTGAAAAATGAGCTTTTTTATCCAAAAATCGATAAACGGCAACAGGCAAAAGTCCAGATGTTCCGGCAACCATTTGCGCGGTTTGTTTGGCTGTAAACTTCAGCCCCTTACCGATTTTTTTCAAAACTTGACGAGTCTGATATAAATAATGTTTTTTCTTAAAGTCTTTAAGGGTATCAGAATCCATTTTGACCAAAATTTCTTCATGCGGATATTCTTTTTTTGCTCTTTGCGCCAAACGGATTGCCGCCCGATAACGACGCAATGCATTGGCCACAGACTTTTGAACCATTTTGCTTTGAGTATATTTTTTTTGCAAATATTCAAGCCTTGGCAAAAAGCTAATCTCACCGCTTTTGATCATTTCAGAATCATATTCGGGCAAACCATCAGCCTTATTTTGATTATATTTATCATATTCTTGGCTTATTTCATCATAGGCAAAAATATCATCAATAAATTGTTCAACATTATTTTTATAAGACAAAGGAACAATAACTTTTTGCTCAAGCCCCAAATCGCAATAAAGAGGCTCTTTTTTTGCAGCTATATATTCATCTAGGAGAACATCAGAATACTTTTCTTTCATAATTTCAGCTCCATTTCTGCCCAAATTTAACATAAAGATATTATGTCACAAAAATAAAAAATTGTAAACATTCATTTTAGACAAAAAAACAAGGTGCCTCCCAAGAAGCACCTATATCAATGCATTAAGCCTTTTTCATCCGCTCACGCAACGCCCGCGCATAGTCTTTATATTCATCCTTCTGGTTGGTTCGTCCGTAATTGGCATTGTGAATGCGACGATTGCAGGAGATAAAATCAACTTTTTTAATATGTAAGCCAAGCTTCATCAAGCGATTGGTTAAATCAATCACATCGCCGGTAATCACCCCTTCTTTCCAAAAGCCGATTTTATCAAAAATCTCGGTTTTAAAAAGGGTTGAACCTGTCAAAATGCCATAAAACGGCTGCGGCTTGCAAAAATTTTTCTGTTCCGGCGTATCGGGAGAGCAAAAATCTTTGAGCTTTGCCATAATGATATATTCATCGGGATTTTGCTGCATCTCATCATAAAGTTTCTGCAAAGCCCCATCTGCCAACATATCATCTTGGTCAATAGTGAGCCAATATTTTCCCTTAGCCGCGCGAATGCCGGTGTTTTTTCCGGCGACCTGCCCTTTGTGCACATCATTAACAATCACCTGACATCCGAGAGACTTGGCAATCTCCACGGTTTTATCAGTTGAAATATCATCCACAACGATAATCTCGGTATTCATATTTTGTTTTTGAATACTCTCAATACACTCTTTAATGTATTTTTCACCATTATACGTCGGGATAACAATGGATATTAACTCTGACATTTATTCTTTCTCCAACTGAATTGCCGGCATAATCGGAGATCCATATGCCGTAAAATCACAACACTTGCATATTTCAAACGCATTTCTTTTATAGAAAGATATAAATTCTTTTCTCAAATCATCATGAGATAAATCTATACAATCCCCTTCTTTCAATTTATAGCCTGAATCGGCAATATATCTTGCCAGGCCGCAGGGATAAATTTTTCCCCCGGAAAGACATGGACAATATTTAAATGAACATCTCATATACTGCATCACATTTTGTTCATCGGAAATATGTTGTTGCAAATTAACCGTGGGAACCAAACTCCAAAAATAATCATTCGGAGCAATATAATATTTAATCTTAAACTCTTTGAGCTTTGCCACAATCTCATCATTTTTAAGCGTCTTAATGGAAGGATTCCCTGAATAATTTGACAAATAGAAAGAAACTTTTTTCAACTTTGAAATCAACTTCAACAAATCATCATCGGGCAAGATAGTTCCGTTTGTATGAATACGCAAAGCTTTGATTTGTTTTTTACTTTGAGCATATTCAAGTATTTTTCCAATATTTTTGTTCATTAAGGGTTCACCGCCCAAAATGTTCATATTATAAACGATATCAACATTTTTCAGTATGGTATCTACATTAGACTTAAATTCTTCAACACTCATCATTTTCTTATTTTTGTCTTGATAATAAGGAATATGATGCGAGCAATTTCGGCATTTTAAAGAGCAAAATGTTGTAATATGAACATCCAAACTCGGAATTGAAATCTTTCTGGTTAAATAATATCTAAGCATCAGATATGTTCTGAAAAACGGCATTTTATAATACTTTTCGCACCAAAATTTGGCTCTTGTTACAACGGCTTCAACAAAACGATCTTTAAGCACATTCCATTTCGGAAGCTTTATTTCATCCGATTTTTTAGAATAATCGGGAATATATCTAATCTTGATAATCTGATCCCAATATTTTCTGGAACGTCCAATCGGAAGAAAGCCGAAAAGATATAATTTTTCATATTTATCACTTTTGGTTTTCTTCTTTAATAAGGGGATAAAATTAAAAAGAAAAAGTTTGTGCTTAGCCTTACCGTCATAAGTCATTTTAAACAACGGCAACAAGTTAAACAAACGATAAACTTCTGTTTTGATATATTTTTTATTATAAACCTGCTCGTGCAAAGACCACAAATGGTGACTGATATCCGGACAAATGGTGGTGCTGCATTGCAAAGAATCAAGCAAATTTACATCAGCCTCGTCAAGCTTAAAATCAAAGCATTGCAAATTTTCAACCATTCTTTCCGGACGGACGGTTCGACACAACGGAACATATCCTTTCAAAACCGACCAATTTAAGAAAATTTGCGCCAAAGAGCGATTATACTTTTTCGGCATTTCTTGAATAAAATCTTTTTTCTGCACCCATTCTCTGGAAATCGGCGCAATCGGCTGCCAAGCCTGCAAAACGATTCCTTGTTTTTGACAATAAGCAACCGCTTCTCTTTGTTGCCATGTCGGACTAAGCTCAATCTGATTAACCGCGGGTTTTATTTTTGCAGTTTTCAACAACTCATCCAAATGATATGGCATAAAGTTGGAAACGCCCAAAGATTTTAAGAGCCCGCGAGAGTTCAATTCTTCCATGGCTTTCCAGGTTTCAGCATTGAGTCTTTTCCAAGAATCATCAGCCATGGCATTGGGATAATGAATCAAATATAAATCCAAATAATCCAAATTGAGTTTTTTTAAACTCTCATTAAAAGACTTCAATGTCTCTTCATAACCAATCGGATGATGGACGCTTAGTTTTGTTGTTATGAACAAATCTTTTCGTTTAACCAGCCCATCGGCAATTGCCTTGGCAATACCTATTCCAACCTCAGCTTCATTGGCATAACCTTCTGCCGTATCAATCAACCGATATCCGGCTTTAATTGCCTCATAAACTGCATCAATACATTCTTGCCCGGATAAATGAAAAGTTCCAAATCCGATTGCGGGCATTTCAATACCATTGTTCAAAATTTTATTATGCATGTTTTTTCCTTTCCGAAAGATTTAATCTTTGACGCAATATCTGAGACAAATCCTTATGTGGTTCAACTATAGAAATATATATTTTTTGTGCATCATCAATAGGATGCTTGATCATACTTAAAAACTTTTTATCTTCCCCTGAAAGATTTTTCCAAAAAACGCTAATATATTCAAAAACAGCATCAATGGAAATATCAGGTAAAAAGCCTTTAAAAATCCGGGTTATATCTGCAATAAAGCGCATATTGCCGCAATATAATTGCAAATACAAGTCTTTGCGCTGCCGTTCATACTCATTCACATTTTTTTCATAAACCGGAAGATTGTCTTGAATATCCGATATGGGATATTCGGGAGAAGTAAGCAAAAACTCGGTAAAATTCCAATTAAATAAATTAAATTTCTCCCAATCATAAGAAGAAAGCATGGTATACGGGCAAGTTTCCAAATGTCTGCAAGACAAATATATTCCTTCAATATGCTTCTCTTTAAGATATGTTTGCAACATAATCTGAGCAGAAAAAGTTTTAGCACAACTATCAGCCACGCCGATGGAATTTCCTTCAAGCTTCAAACTTTCAATATAACGATTATAGGGATTATCTTTATTTTCAGCCTGATCAAGATACAACTTTTTCAAATTTCTGTTCACATACACATAATGTGTCTTAGCCTTAAAATCTTGCGCAAAATAAGAAGACATTTTATCCAGAATATAACAATCTCGCGCAATAAAGAAAACATCAGATAAACGGTGCTGCTCTGCCACTTTCATCACTTGAAAATAAAAAGCATAAGCCAACACGCCGCCGATTTTATACCCCAAATTCTCCCAATAATTCTCCACCGGCTGATATGCCGACTGCATACCTAAAATGCAACTCAACTCAGCCGGATATTTTTTAACCAAGTCCAATAAAGTAGCATTATTTGGCGTTTCTTTAAATTTTTGTTTAAGAGATATATAAGGATAACAAAGAAAGCCTTTTTCTTTGGCTTTGTCATAATCAGAAATTTTATTATCACCGATATGCAATATTTGCCGGGCTTCAACATTCAAAAAATGGCACACGTGCTGATACAAATTTCCGCTGGATTTCAGTTTTCCGATATCTGAAGATGAAAAAATTTGGCTTATTCCGGAAAACCCATTTTTTTCGAGCATTTTTTTCAAAAAATCAGCCGAATAGTATGTATCGGAGATAATAATAATTTTTTTATTCAAGCTTTGGACATAAGCAAAAACTTCCTTCATATTTGCATTTGGCTGAATTGTTTGAAAATCAAAATCTTGTTCGATCTGTTGAAACTTTTGATATTTTTCATCAACAAAGGCATATATCTCGGCAAGAGAAACATCTTCTTGTTGTTTATGAGATTTAATTTGTTTCAGGCAACGTGCTTTTTTTTCAGCCTCGATCCTGTTTTTTGCAAAGCCGGGAGCTTTTAGTTGTTGTTCCAAAAAAACAAAAAAATCTTGATCAAAAATAAACGGACGAATGAGTAATGTGTCAAAAACATCAAAAGACACAACATCGCAATTTTGCAGCAAATTTTTTAAATTATCATTTATCATTTCAAATCACACCATTCTGATTTTTGCCTGAGCTTGATTCATCATTTTATAAACTCTGAGTTGTCTTCGCAAGGCAGTTTGATCTTGTTTTTGGCATTTATCCCAAAGTTCGTTATAAAAAGGTGTCATTTTGGCATAATGCCAAAAAATCGGCACATCTCGAACCGTATCATTTTCAAAACTGATATGCCAAGGCTTGATAGCTCCGTTATAATGGCGGATGAGCACATCTTTTTCAACATCGTCAAAAAAATAATTTTGATTTATGAAACAATACTTAGGCGGCAAGATTTTATAGTTATGATCAAAGAAAATATTCAAAACATCCATATCGGCAAATTTAAGCACTTTTCTGTATTTTTCCTCAATCTGGCATAATTGTTGTGTAATATTTTGCTCACGCCATTTTTTGCAATCTATCAACAAATTACCGGCACTGAAATATTTATGTTTTTCTGATAGATTCAAACGTTTTATGTTCTCAGCCTGCCCTAAAGCCTCGGCAACGCCGCCAAGTGCATAGCCATCTAAATTTTCACGATACATCTCGGCAATATCACCCATCACAATCACATCGACATCAGAATATAAAGCTTTGTCTATATTCGGCTTAAGCAATGGTATCAAGAAACGACTATAGGTCGAAATAGAAATCCAATTTCCAATATTTTGATAATCTATAGAAGATAATTCCTTATCAAAATCAATCGGCAAAAACTCAATGGAAAAATTATTAAATTGTTTTTTCAGCTCACAAATGTTTGCTTTATTATCTTCAGTTATTCCACCGTCAAGAACATAAAAATCGCAAAACGACTGAGTATGATCACAAATACTGGCAATTGTCGTTGCCACAAACGGTGCGAAATTATTATCGGCAGATAAGAAAATCGGAATATTCATAAAAACCTCATCAAAGCACAAATTACCTATTACTATTTCTAAAATCTAAATAAAATTAACTACTTTTGAGTTAAAGTTTTTTGTCTTAACAATGAAAATTTATCTTTTTTCAACTTTTCTTGTCTTGACTTATAATAAAAAAACAAAACATCGTCATACTTTGCATCTTTGAGAAAACGAGATACCAGTTTTGAATAGACCAAAAGGTCACTATCTTTTTGTAAAAAAAACTCACAATTTTTTATAAAATTAGAGATAAAAGAGTTAAATACAATAAGATATGCACTTTTTTCAAGAGGCAAAGTATTTATCAGCTCGAGAATAGCCAATGCCGACTTTTCATACTCTATCATATTTATATGATGCGTAACGGATTTTTCATTATCGCGATAATAATAAAAAGCATCATCAATCAATTCCACTTTATGACAATAAGAAATATATTGAATCAAAAAATATGGATCTTCAAAATTAATTAAAGGCTCAGGAAACCGAATATGTTTTTTTTCAATGATATCAGAGAGATAAATTGCACTGGTAAAACCAAAAATAAAATAGGATTTATCTTTTTTGATGGCAGCATTATCATCCCAATCAACCGCAGTCGACTTTTCATTTTTTAAATACAGAGATATTTTTGCTTTTACGACATCTGCATTTGTTTCTTTAGCTTTTGTATAGAGTTTCTCATAAAAATCCAAATCAACAAAATCATCACTATCAACAAAACCGATATATTCGCCGGTGGCAGCTTCAATTCCGGCATTTCTGGCAGCTGCTGCACCTTTGTTCTCTGTAAAATTAATCAGCTTTATTCTGCTATCCTTTGAAGCATATTCCTGCAAAATAGCCAAAGAACCATCCAGTGAACAATCATTCACGCAAACAATTTCAATATCCTTAAGTGTTTGATGACAAAGGCTATCCAAACACTTTTCCAAATACAATTCTGCATTATAAACCGGTATGATGATTGACAGCTTTGTCATCTGCTAACCTCTTTTTTCTCACATTATTTCGAAGCTCGGATAAAAATTGCATTGCTTCATATTTTTTCAAAGTCCGCACAGCATTTTCATGACCATGAGCATTATTTTCATCATATTTTGCTTTCAAATCATCATAAAACGGTGTCATTTTAGCATATTTCCACCAATCATCAAAATTTTTAATCAATTCTCCCTCAACATTATATTTGGAAAACCATGGCTTTCTCAAATAACAAAAATGCCGATTGGCAATATTATCTTCATTACCGAGCAAACTGTTATATCGACTATCAAGCTCTTTAAAATCACCTAAAAACACTTTATTAATTACATCTTGATCGGCACAATTTAACTTATCGCGATAAACTTTTTCAACATTCAAACATTTTTGAGAGATTTTTTCATCACGCCATCTTTGACAATCCAAAATCATCACGCCACAATTAGCATACTTGCACTCCTCGGTTACATCCATATTTTTTTTGAACGTATAGTAAGCAGCTTCAACAGGCTTATCAAGAGCCGCTGCCCAAATATGCCCGTCCAAATTTTCATTCCACAAAGAAGCAATATCCTGTAAAGCAATTATATCCACATCCATAATCAACGCTCTGTCAATTTCAGGAAATAAATCCGGTAGCAACATACGGATAAATGTGGAGGAAGTCATTCGCGCCAAACTCAAATATGATATATTGAAATTCTTTGAGATATCAATAATCTTATAATCAATGCTGAAATTCGGAAAAGTCTTTTTCATTTCCTCAATCAACGCTTTATTTTTATCGGAAATTCCTTTACCCAAAACGTGAAACTCTATAAAATTTTTTGTATTATAGCAAACACTGGCAATCATGGTCGCCATATAAGGTGCATAATTATCATCACAAATCAAAAATATAGGGATAATATCCGATGTTTTAGTCATTATTTTTTTCCTTTTTGCATTCTTAAGAGTTTCATATTTTGTAAAATCAGATTTTCTTTTTGTGTTAAGAAGTAAGTTGTTAAGATATCGCTTACGGAAACCTTAGCATTTTCAATCATATAAGACATGGTATTAATAATTTTTTTTGTAACAATATTGGTATAATGAACACTTTTACAAAAAGGCACAATCCTTTCCATAAGAAAATTAAAATAAATCAAATAATCCTCTTTCGAGCATTGAACTTTGTTCATCATATCAAAAATCATTTTTATCCCGACAAGAAAACTTTCCACTCCTTTTTCTTTAGTATACAAAGAGCAAGCAGAATCTTTTCTTTTGGTATAAAAATATTTAGCATCTTTGACAATTTCAACTTTGTTATAATAAAAACAAGCCTTCATGCTAAAATACGGATCTTCAAAATGGCTCACCCCAACAGGAAAATTAATATCATACTTCCTTATAAAAGCTGTTTTATAAATTGCTGATGTAAAACCATAATAAAAATAAGCCTTATTTTTTCTGATTTTATCATTCATATTATAAAAATCAGTCAAAGTCGGATTCTCACCATTTTCATCACAATCATAAACATTACCTTTTACGGCATCGGCATCGGTTTCTTTGGCTTTTGTGTAGAGCTTTTCATAAAAATTCCAATCAACAAAATCATCACTGTCAACAAAACCGATATATTCTCCCCTTGCGGTCCTAATTCCAGCATTACGGGCAGCTGATGCGCCTTTGTTTTCGGTAAAATTAATCAGCTTAATTCGGTTATCAGACTTAGCATATTCCTGCAATATGGCCAAAGAACCATCCGGTGAACAGTCATTCACGCAAATAATTTCAATGTCTTTCAAGGTTTGATTGCAAACACTATCCAAGCATTTGGGCAAATATTTTTCACTATTATATACCGGAATGATAATGCTGACTTTTATCATATTCACCAGCACCTTTCTTGAATATGATGTGGATTTTTTTCAAACGGCTTGTTGCCTTTTTCAATAATGTTAATAAGAAATTTCTTTAAATTTTTATGCTGTTTTCTAAAAAAGGAATTTCGTTTGATTTTATTGGCTTTGAGCATTTTCAAATATTTTTTATCATCGTTATCAAGCTCAATGATTTTTTGAATAACTTTATCAAAATCATTATCAAAATCATTACAATTGACAAATGCTTTAGAATTTACCTCTTTGCCAATTAAAGGGTTGCCCCAATAAATGGGAACTGATTGCGCCATAAACGGTTGAAACAATTTTTCTGTTGTATAACCATCCCCAAAGCTATTCTCAAAAGCAATCGTAAATTTATAGTCTTTTATAAAATCCAATTTTCCCTGATACCAATCACCGTCTCTTGGCTCAACATCCAAATCTATATTATGACAAACTCTTCCCGGAGCATCAACAAACTTATATTGAGACAACTTCTTAAAAAATTCTTGTCGAATAACAGCCCCAGAACCACTATTTTCATTGAAATACAGAAAATTACAAAATTTTCTTTTAGCCATATTTTTGTCAACTTTTGCTTTTTTTATTCTTTGATATCCCCAATTATATTGCAAATATCTCTCACCATAATTGAGATAATTAAAACCCAAAGCATAGTCACATTCATTAAAATTTGGAATAATATCTTCACCTGTGAAAAATATTTTCACACAATTTTGATACTTACGAAATTCATTTCCGAAACAAGAATAAAAAAGGAAATCCGGCTTATCGGAAATTTCAATTTCATAATGTCTACTCAAAAAATTGAGAAATAAATTATTTTTTAAATCAAAACCGGGATACACATCACAAAAAGCAATCTTAATCTTTTTCTTATCAAGACTTTCCTTTTGATTTTTAAAAAGAGTCTTTAATATTTTCATAAACGTCCCCCAAAAAAATAAAAACAGAACGCCATATAGAAATATAACGTTCTGTTTTTTTCTATAATTTATTTCACTTTCTTTTCACGCTCTCTGGTTTCTTCTTTGGTATAGCCGATAGAATCTTTTTCAGGGGTCCAACCGGTATCTTCTTTAACCTCGTGAATCGGGTCGGCAAGCAACAACTCTTGTGCATCGCTATATTCATCAACCGTCAAATCAAAACCATCAGCAACGGCTTCGGCAGAAATATTAGCTTCAGCAGCACCGTCACCACCTTCAATGACCAATTCTTTGGCTTTAAGCTCATCTACAAAAGCATTGAGCTTTGCTTCCATATCGGCCGGAACATTCGGCAGAGCTTTCAAAGCTTTCAAAACATTTTCGGTGGAAGCACCGTTGATAATATTTTCCAAAACGGCAGAACCCAAAGCATTCATACCATAATAAATACCTGTTTCGCTGTTAATCACAATGGCAATGCCGTCTGTGATGTCGGCAAACATTTTTTCTTCATTTAACACCAAATTAGACATATCTTCTCCTTACGTTTATTTGACTAATTCATTTGTTTTATCTTTAGAAAATTCCAAAACAGAAATTTTATAATTATCCTCTTCGGCAAAATTCCAATTAATATTTAAAGGATTTTTCTCTTTATTAAGTTTAACAAAACCATGTTTCTGAACAACTTGTGCAAACTTATCAAAATCTGCACACAAATCAGGCTCGTGTTCGACATATTTTTGCAACTCGGCTCTGATTTCTTCTTTTGACACGCCGTTCATCAAATTTTCCAACAAATTTGTGGCAAATTTGTTCATTGAATAAATCGTGAATGTTTTTGTATCAATAATATTGGCTAAATCGAAAGTAATATCAAGCATAATCTCCGAGGGCTTGAGCACTTTTGAATTATCCGGCTGCCATTTTTGCAAAAACTCACGCAAAAATGCGGTGTTTTTCTCAATATCATTACAAAGATTGAATTTATAAAATTCTTTATCTTTAATCATATTAAAGATTTTTCTCACCACATCTTGGCGGTTGATGTCTTGAACCTGAGAAACGGTAGATTGAATAAATTGCACCATCGCCCTACCCTTATCTTCAGCGGAACAAGGAACAATGCTCGGTTCTTTATCGGAAACAATCTCAGGGAAAATGCAAAGTTCAATCGGATATTTATTCTTAAACTGGTTGTGATAGGCTTCAATATTAATCACATATTTATCTTTGCGCGCATTATTGCAAACAAATTTGCCTTTCAAATCATCATAAAGCTCATTATACATCCGCGGCGAAAGCGTGATGATGGAGTAAATTGGGTAAGAATAAACTTTGCCACCTTCAGTTTCCAAAATCAGATAATCATCGGAAACATATTCAAAGCCTCTGATCATTGACAACACGGTCAATGTAGATTTTCCTCTTTGCCCGCGAGCGCAGAACAGCACGCCGTTATTGTCCATACCCATAACCGCGCCATGCACCAGATTTGAATTTTCCGTTCTTACAACCTTATTAAAGAACTGCACAAAGATATGACCTTCTTTAATGAATTCTTCCGGCGATAGATCTTTCACACCGTAATAATAAGTATTTTCTTTTTCATCATAGGCCGTGATAAAACCTCTGACAGCATCAATACTGATAAGGGGATAAAAAGGAGAATAATTTTCATTCATCAAATCCAAACAAGCGGTATCTTTTTTGCTCATCAACTTATCTAAACGCATACGCATTAAAAGCGGCACATTGCCTTTTGCCATTTCCTCAATATAGCTTTGCGGATTTTCTTCTTTCCATACGACAAGCGTTGCATCAAACTTATCAGCCTTATCTATCAGGGTATAAGTCAATTGCTTTTGCATTAATGGTAAAAATTCCGGCGAACGAACAATGATTCTCAGAACTTTGGAACCGAGACGCACAAACTTAACCACTTCATCAGCAGCATATTTTTGAACTTTATTTTTTAAACAAGATAAATACTTGGCTTTTTCTTCCGTATTTTTAATATCATATTGCATTAAGCATTTCCTTTGAGTTTATTGGCAATTTTTAAAAAGTATTTGATAGCCCAAGAGCTTTTTTTAATCATTTTCAGGCAAAAATATTTAGGCTTATATTTTAAGTATTCTTTCATCACGGAAAGATGACAAAGCGCATTTTTGATTCTGATTTTTTTGCAAGTTTGGCGCAAATCATCAACATAAAAGCGAGAAAACATCACCATATTGCAATATTTATCAATTTTCTTTTTGAGGGCTTTGTTTTCAAACAATTCTTGCGGCAAAAGGTTTGGAATAATGCGGTTAACAAATTTCATGGCAAAATACATCTGCACCTGACAATTGGTCTCAACCGTGCTTTGAACCACCAAATTCCAATCAAAATTTGGCACCGAACGCAACAAAAATTTGCAATCAAACAACGTATAGAGAACACCTTTCATGCTGGTATTTTTATACAAATTTTTAGAAAGATTAAGCAGCGCAATGAAGACCATATCTTCGGCACAAGGCAAATAGACATCGGCCCCGAAAATTTTTTTCAAAGTTGAACGCTCAAAAAATCTGTCCATATAGCCGATATCATATTTAGAGTTAAGATAGATCCAGCGGTGAATATCTACCACACCGGCCTCGTCATTCTCAGAAAGGTGCAAGTCAACCGAATGCGCTCTTGGGTTATTCTCAAACCAATAGCCGAGCTCTTTGGCCAATTCGCAAGTTTTTTGATAATCGTTCGGGTGCACCAAAATGTCAATATCGCCCATCACACGGGGCAAATCAGGGCGCAGATATTTCATTGCCCCACCTTTTAAAATCATTGGATAGATGCCGTTTTCATTGAGTTTGCGGCAAATTTTGGTAAAATGGGCCATAAGTTGCAAATTTTGAAAACGATAAAAATTAAGCAGCCCGGCAAGTCTTGGTCTAACCGATTCGGGAAACTTCAAATCCGGCCGTTCTTTCATCAAATAAGCCACCATTATGGCTTTATTGCCGGTATTTTCCTCAATATCCCAATCTTTCATAAAGGCATCAAGGTCAGATTGTTGCAAATTTTCATTAAAAGCCAAATCAAGAAGTTTTTGATTGTCTTCAGTCACAATCTCCTGATAGAAGCGTTCCACCAGCGCCTCAACAATATTTTGCGGTTGTTTGTCTTCTCCAAACACCGCATTAACCTCATTTGCAAACATATATGCCATTACGAACAACCTTCATTTTAAGGCAACAATTAATTTACACATTCCAACTTATACAAGCAAACTCATAATAAATAAAATATATTTGCGGTCAACCCCTATTTTCTTAAAATCACAGAAAAAGCAATCATTTGATTTTTCTTAATTATTTTTGCCATCAATTCCGGCAAAAATATAACAATAAAACAAACAGATAGAACGCAACCAAAAGTCGAAAAAATATTTTTCAACGCACAAAAAGCATGTGCAAATTCAATAAATCACAATTTATACAAAATCTATTGTCTTTTTGTCAAAATATGATAAAATTAGAATATAAGAAAGGGAAAAGGCTCATGAACAGTAATAAATTACGAGAAAAAATCAAATCAATCAAAGGGCGTCTTGGCTTTTATCTAACAACAGATCATCTTGCATGGAAAAACAAAATGAAAAGCAAATATGGTCTCGCTCCCAAAACCGAACTTAAGGTTTGGGATGGCACCATGACGGAAGAAGCAAAAAAAGAGCGCAATCTCCCCTATGATGAAATTGATAAACTAACGGAAGAACTCCTGAAAAAAGGTTATCGCATAGTCAAAAGCTCTGCCATAACCCCCAAAGGAAATTATGGCACGGATGTTTTTTCTCAACAAAGTGATAGCGCCAATGCACAAAATTTGTTTTATGAGCAAACTTTTGATGAACAAGACTTTATAGACCTATACGATAGATTCGGTCGTTATGAAAATAACTTTCCTGATTATTTCAAATCTTCTGAAGCGTTCAAAGAATATGTAAAAACACATGATATATGGGTGATTGAAGACATCAAGACCAACCGTCCGGTTGGTTTTTCAACCATTTGTATTTCTAATGATCCTGAAGAAAGAGCACTCTACCAAACCAAAGAAGGACAAACTTTGCTTTATCATGACACAGTTGCCATTGACTCTGAATTGCAAGATAAAGGCATAGGCTCTTTGTTTGCCAAAATTTTTGACGCATATTACTTGCGCTACTTTGCCGATAAAGGCATAGATATAAATTATGCCCTCTGCACGGGAGAAATCAACACCAGCCACACCAACCGTTTATCCAAAAACTTCCATGAAACATATCGTGGTTTTGGCAATTGGGTTGAAAGCACGGGGCGCCTAGAAAAATGGTTAGACAGATATAAAAGTATGTCAACCAGAGTAAAAAAGCATGGGAAGCCTGAAAAACCCGGAGACATGAACAGATCATACAATCTAAGTATTATTAAGAAATTTGACAAATATTTCAATCGGAGCCGCTAGATGGACGAGACCGATTTTCTCGGAGCAAAATATTCGCCCGATAAGACCTTATTTTCTGTTGCATCCGAGCATGCAACGGCCATAGATTTGTGCCTTTTTTCTGCAGATGAAAGACAAGAGACAAAAATTCCGATGACAAGAGAGGGCAACCTCTGGATTGCTGAGCTTCCCCGCATTGTTCCCGGCCAAAAATATGGTTTCAGAGCCCATGGTGCATATGACCCTGCAAATGGGCTTTTTTTCAACCCCAACAAACTGGCCATGGATCCTTATGCCTTAAAAGTTTCAGAAAGCTTTAGACATTGGCAATCTGAAGATTTGAGTGTTGAAAATGATGTAGACACGGCACCTATCATGCCAAAAGCCATGGTTGTTGATACCAAAGAGCTTTTCTCAAAAGAAGAAAATCCGTTTTTATACCGACGCCCTTCATTTCCAATCGGGCAAAATATCATTTATGAAACCCATATCAAAAACTTTTCATATCTCAACCCTCATATTCCGGCTCAAGAGCGCGGAAAGCTTCTGGCTTTAGCCAATGACTGGAACATCAAATATTTACGAAAGCTCGGCATCAACAATATCGAGCTGATGCCCATCACCCCCACTTGTCCGGGGCGTCAAATTTCTGAAAGAGATGGTCGATTCGATAACTGGGGCTATAACCCCTATTGCTATTTTGCCGTTGACCCTAGATATGGCGATATAAAAGACTTAATAACTGTTATCAACAAACTGCATCAAAACGGCATCAAAGTCACGGTGGATGCGGTTTTAAACCACACCGGCGAACATGCCGCCCGCGGCTATTGGAACCGCGCCTTATCATTCAAGCTGTTAGACAACCCCAATTATTATCGCCCGGCAGGAAATAATAAAGCCGATTATATGAACACCACCGGCTGCCATAACAACTTCAACCTGGATTCGCCGTTTGGCCATCAATTGCTCCATCATTTTATAAAACATATGCATAACCTCGGGTTTGACGGCATCCGCTGGGATTTGGCCGGAGACAATGCCTTGGGCAATGACGGCGTTTTTCAAGACAATGGCGCCTTCATTCAAGAATTGCGCTATGCCGTGAATGAATTAAACATGGAAATGTATGTCGAGCCCTGGAGCGCCATGGGCGGCAACTACACGGGGCGTTTCAGCACCCTTGTTCCCGGCATTAAAGAGTGGAGCGATAAGAGACGCGATTTCACGGCCGATTTTTTCAGTGCCAGAGAAAACACCATCGGCGAGTTTGGCAACCAAGTTGCCGGTTCTGCCATAATTGACGCCCAAAGACAAGAAAGCGCCGTTGTCGGCACGGCTTTCACACACGATGGTTTCAGCCTGGTCGGTGCTTTCAAATATCCCAAAGACACAAGAGATAACGGCGAAGAAGGCCGCGACGGCAGTGCCGATCATTATGCCAAATCTCATAATGACGAGGAGCTTTACCGCCGCGCGATGAGTGCCGCTGCCATGAACATCTTGAGCAAAGGCATTCCTCTGTTAAGAAACGGTGATGAACAAAGCTATGCCAGCCCCAATAACAACCCTTATTGTATTGACGACCACACGGTCTGGCTTAATTGGAAAAAACTGAGCAATAAAGAAAAAGAGCTGTTTAAGCAAATTTGCCGTTTGAATGCCTTGCGTAAAAAGCACCCAATTTTCACAGACTTGAGTTTGTATACGGGACAAGAGAACCCACAGAACGGCATCAAAGACATCACCTGGCTCCGTCCCGATTCGAGCGAAATGACCCCGGCTGAATGGCAACAACCCTATAACAAAACCGGAGCTTATATGCTCAACGGTGCCGCCACACAAAATCGCCCGCAAGATGATGATTTTCTGATTATGGTTTCGGGAGATAATTATCACACCATAGAATATACCCTACCCAAACCGCCATCGGGAGGAAGCTGGCAACTTTTGCTGGACACATCAAAAAGGCTGTCTTCTTCAGAAAAGAAAGAATTTAAAAGTGGAGACAAATATCTACTCAAGCCCTATTCTTATGTCATTTTCACCAAGAAAAGACAACAAGGCAACGAACATTTATTGCTCAATCTAATGGCAAACGGTAAGACAAACCAACATTAAAAAAGGAGAGCCAAGCTCTCCTTTTTTATTTAACATATTCTTGCAAAATCGGCAGCAACATATTGCCCCAATCTTCAGCTCCTTTTGCTAAGTCGTCAAATTCAGAATCTCTGATTTCAATTAAGGCATAATCATTTCCTTTATATTCACCGCAGAATACTGCCGCGCCGGTATTATATTTTCGCAAATCATAAGGCACGTTTTCACCAATTTTTTTTGCCGGTGTATTTTGCAGTTTTTCAAACATAAAAGATGCCAGTTTCTGCGGCTTATGGAACAATATTCCGGCATTCCAGGGCCGAAAACTTCCCCCACGCAGCTGCGGCGTAAAACTATGTATGGAAAAAACAATCGGCTTTTTTCCTTGTTGTTCCAAGTTTTCAAGCTGCTGATTCAAACACCTGTAATAAGGATTATAATATTTTTCGATTCGCCGTTTTTTTTCTTCATCAGAAATTTTTGCATTGCCGGGAATTAAAGTTTTGTCACTTTCATCCACAATCAGCTCTGCCTCATTTTTAGCCCGGTTAAGGTCAATCAACAAGCGTGAATTTTCAGCTAAGATGGCAAAACAACCAAGTTTTTGCGCCAGATAGAGCGTAACCTCCTTGGCTCCTTTGTCACGAGCAATATGACGGTTGATATCTTTGGCAGATAGACCTAAGTTTTGATATTTTTCCGGGATATGGTTTGATGCATGTTCACAAGTCAAAACCAACGGGCTCAAAGAATCAGCATTAACAACCGTATAAACTTTATCTTCCATAAGCTTTAGCCTCCTTCACTTTTTTATTAAATGCAGCGTTCACATAGGCCACTTTGCCGGTTTCGTTCAAAGCATGCATAATCAAACGCCAGCATTTTTGTTCTTGTTCAATCACATCTTTAGATACCCGGTGTTGTTGCGGTTGAAAACTGTCATAAGCATATTGATAAAAATATGGCAACTGATGCATCACGGTCTTGCTGTCAGTTTTTTGATTATTATACCAAGAATATTTGTTAAGCAAAAACCGATTCACATGATTGGGCATATTTTTAGCAGCGGCTGCAACAAACTCGCGGTTAAATTGCAAAAAGGCTTTAACAAATTTTTTATTAAAATTAGCATTCATAAAGCGCATCTCTACCGTATGTTTGGGCATGATGTTAAGAGTTTTATATTTATGCCCGAAAGAAGCAAAATCTTGCAATTGCTCTTTGGTATCGCACATTTCGGCCATCACGCAGAGGAAGGGATAGTCGCGCTTGCTGTCCTCGCTCAAATTGCGGCCGATATATGTGGCATAGAGGAGTTTATTATCGCGTCTTTCCGGCGCGGCAAAGGCAGCCACGATTTCCTCTTCATGCTGCATCATACGTTTCACCAAGCGTTTATAGGCCGCCAGGTCAAGATTGTCGGCCGCCAAATGTTGGTGCAAAGAACAATGCGCATTCACATGACCTTGGTCAAAGACGTCCAAAATTTTCAGGCAAGTTTCTTCATCTTCTTTGTTTTTCATAATTCTGCTGGCATATTCAACGGCTGCCAAGTTGTTATACCTGACCAAACTTTCATCACGCATAATCACGCCGGCCGAATTTTCATCTTGATAAACAGAGGCATCTTTGTTGGAAGAATAAATATTTTTCCAGCCGTTTTTTTTCTTTAAATAGCTGATGAGTTTGCCATAATCTTTATATTCTTCCGGCACATAAAACTCCAGCTCAAAACCGCTCGGCCAATATGATGAGGCTTGGGTTGATTGTCCGTTTTCGGTTTGGAACAAGTCAGCCGTTTGAGCAGAAAGGCTCTGTTGTAGCCCATAAGCATTTGCCAAATCATCGCGCAAAGAAGCAAAAGCTTGCATCATCTCACGTCTTGAATGAAAGTTATATGTATCGTTATATTGATAGGCTTTGGTCACCTTTTTGCGCAAAAAATTATCTGCGGCAAACAAAGTGCGCGCATAAACATCTTTGCCCAGCGTTGCCGCCGAATAATTTGTATCCAAAAAGCGCAATATATCACCAACCGTCATCATGCCATATTGCATGGAATAAGGCATATTGGTTTTCAGGGGCCAGCCGCAAAAAGCTTCATCATGGTCTTTTTTATCGGCAAAGTTATACATAAACTGCCTAAATTCAAAGCCAAAAGTTTCCAAACCGTCAATCAAAGAGGAAAGTTGGCCGTTGTTGTCTTTGGCAAAATTTGCATTTTTCAAAATACTGAGCTGAGGTTTATCGGCATTGTAGATTTTGATTCTTGAGAGCATATCTTGCGTAAATTCATGAAATTTTTGCGCACCTTCGGCACCATAATTTTCATGAAAATATGTTACGATTCCGGCAAAAGGCGCCAACATATTGTCAATATGCCAGTCATAATAAAATTGTTTGAAGTTTTTACCATTAACCGCTGCAAAATAAGTTTGGAAGCCATTTTTAGTTTGTTGCACTAAATTTTCTAAATTTTGATTTTTCATATTTTCCTCTTAATTATCAATCCGTTGACTTAAAGTGTGTCCGTTTTATCCCCTGAGCATCCACACTTTAAAACCAAACGGATGGAAACGCTCAGAGGCTGATAATCAAGCGCAAAATATTAATGAGAATAAAAGAAATAATGCATGCCAAAA
>CALXWB010000023.1 GCA_944392225.1 uncultured Alphaproteobacteria bacterium
GAAGATTTTCCTTCCAAATCAATCACCACCAAATCTTGAGCCTTGCCTTCGCTCAAAGTATCAATCACAATTTTCAAAATTTCTGCAGCCTCTTGTTCCGAGGTCAATTTTTTTGTTTTTTTCACCAAGACAACACTCCCTGACAACAATTAAATCGGTGACCATTCTTTTTTAACTGATTCGTTTTCATTTTCAAGCTTATTTGTATCATGCTTTTTCAATCTATCGCGTGTGATATAGCGATTGACATCCAACAAACACTCAAACAACCCTTGTTTGGCAATGGCTGAAATGGCATAAACTTTTTTACCGCAGGCTTTTTCCAAAGCTTTCACTTTTTGTTTAATTTCTTTATCGGTCAAAGCATCACATTTGTTCAACGCCACAACTTCGGGTTTTTGGATAAGTTTTTCATTATAAAGTTCCAACTCGCGACGAATAACCTGATACGGGGTAACAACATCTTCGGCCGTTGCGTCAATAATATGTAAGAAAGCGGCGCAGCGCTCCACATGTTTCAAAAATCTGTCACCAAGACCGGTGCCTTCATGAGCGCCCTCTATGAGTCCCGGAATATCGGCGATCACCATTTCATAGCCGTCAACCCAAGCCACGCCCAGATTCGGGTGCAATGTGGTAAACGGATAATCGGCAATTTTTGGACGTGCTGATGTTACCACGGAAAGAAAGGTTGATTTTCCGGCGTTTGGCAAACCCAAAAGCCCCACATCGGCAATCACCTTGAGGCGCAGCCACACCCATTTTTCTTCTCCGGGCCAACCCGGTTCGGCATAGCGCGGAGCCTGGTTGGTAGCAGATTTAAACTGAGCATTACCTCTGCCGCCGTCCCCGCCTTTAGCAATCAAAAAGATTTGTCCGGGCTCGACCATATCAGCCAAAACGGTTTCGCCGTCTTCAGCCAAAATCTCGGTTCCGACCGGCACTTTGATAACAATATCTTCGCCTTTTGGCCCGGTTTTGTCAGAGCCGCTGCCATTATAGCCTTTGTGCGCTTTAAAATGTTGCTGATAGCGAAAATCAATCAAAGTATTAAGGTTTTCCACGGCCTCAAAATAAACGCTGCCGCCTTTACCGCCGTCACCGCCGTTAGGGCCGCCGAACTCAATATATTTCTCACGCCGAAAAGAAACGCAGCCGGCACCGCCGTCGCCTGATTTCACAAATATTTTAGCCTGATCCAAAAATTTCATATCATTGACCCAAAAAAAGCAAAAGGGGGATAAAACACCCCCTCCGCCAATAAACTCTATAAATTTCCTAAATTATTCGGTAACAACGGAAACAACGGTTCTGTCGCCGGCCTTTTTAGAAAATTCAACTTTACCTTCGGCAACGGCAAAGATTGTGTGATCTTTACCCATAGCAACATTGTTACCCGGATGATAAACTGTTCCGCGTTGACGGATGATGATATTTCCGGGGATAACGGCTTCACCGCCGAATTTTTTAACGCCCAAACGACGTCCGATAGAGTCGCGTCCGTTACTTGAACTACCGCCTGACTTTTTATGTGCCATAACTCAATACTCCCTAAATCTTATTTGCCACAAACATCGGTAATTTTAACCAATGTGATTTGTTGTCTGTGGCCATTTTTACGACGATAGTTTTGTCTTCTTTTCTTCTTGAAAACAATAACTTTAGCGTCTTTAGCTTGTTTTAAAATGGTAGCTTTAACAGAAGCGCCTGCCACCAACGGGGTTCCGATGGTATCATCGCAAGCCAAAACTTCGTTAAAAACGACTTCGCTACCTTCATTACCGGCGATTTTTTCAATTTTAACAACATCACCAGATGTTACTTTATATTGTTTTCCGCCTGTTCTAATTACTGCGTACATTTTCATTCACCTAATTTTACAATTTTAAACATAAAACGTTGCTTTGCAATATACATAAGTTTTTCGCCGTGTCAAGTAAGAATCTGAATAAAAATTAATAAAAAAGTCAGAATCAGTGTTTTTTGTTTAAAATTCGATAAAGTTCAGGCTTCATAAAGCGGCCCTGCCAAATACCTTTTTTGGCTTTTTTAGCCTGCATTTCAGCCCCATTATAAGCATCGGTATATCTTTTATAAGCCACGGCCCAGCCCTCTTCCACCATTTTTTGGTTAATATTGATTCCGTGGCTATGGCAAACAGAAACAAAGCGCTTATATTTATCTTTGGTCAACGTTTTGCATTTTATATCATCATGGACCAAATTTTTCAAGGCCTTAAGGGAGAAAATTCCGCAAGCATATTCTTTTTTCTGTGCATCAAAGCAAGTTTGTTTATACTCGGGCGCATCGATTCCTGATAATCTGATTTCTTTGTTACCCAAAATCAAGCTGTCTCCGTCCAGCACCTTGATTTGTGCCTGGGCAGGATGGGTCAAAAACATCAAAAACAAAAAACAAGCAAATTTTTTCATAGGCCTACTCTGTCAAAAACAATCAAAAACATAGCTTTTTTTATAAAATTTATCAAGTTACATATAAAAAGCTGTTTAATAAATATAAAAATCCTTTGTCGTTTATATTCTTTGGCTTTAATATAAACATAGTTTTTTTCTATAGATTTTAAGGAAAGTATCGTGCTGAAAAAATATATCAAAATTTCATTAACGGCAGGCTTGGTCATATTGGGCGGCTGCAATTTGCGCTATGTCAGCTTTAATGACCTGATAAACGGCAACAATAATGAAATTGTCTCTCACCAAACCGCCAACACTCCGTTAAGAGAAGCCAGCTCCGTTGTGGTCTGCCGCAGCAAACAATGCGCTCCGGCCAAGATATCCATGTCCAGCCAATATATATATAACAGCCTTCTGCATTTGTTTGAAAATAACAATCATCAAAAAATGTTGGTCTGCCAAGCCAACCCTTCTTCCAAAACCTGCTTGGAAAACTACATTACTTTGCCGATAACGGTCGGCATCACCCCGGCTTATATGTATATAGATTCGGTCAAAATCACCGATGTTATCGTTAACAAAGGCAGCAACACCTTAAATCTTATCTTAAATTATAATGTGACCTACAATGGTCAAACGCCGGATTGCACCCCGTCACAATCCATTTTATATGTGCGCAACGTCAACCACATTTTGCTGGAAGATCCGGGTTATAACTGCAAAATGACCACGCTCGGCACCACCAATATCAAAACCGTGTTTATCATAGACTATGTTGACTTAGACTATGGTTTCATCGGCGGATATTATTCTTTGGGCTTATCCGGTCCGGCTTATGGCGGCGGAACAGGATACATGTTGCTCAGGTTGCCCAAAGATGCCTACCCGCTTTCGCCCGCGCTTAAAGCCCAACCGAAAAAGAGCAAATCTGCCGCATCTTCGGCAGAAGCCTACGCCGGCACGGAAATGCAAATAGACATTCAAGATGAAAGCGGAAACGTAACCGAAACGGAAAACGTGCAGGTTTTCCCCTATCCGCAAAATACAAATAAATAATCCAAAGCCCGAGATTAATGCTCGGGCTTTTTTTTAGATTAGCTATAAAAGAAATATTGCGTGGTCTTATAAATCACAATTCTTTCCACATTTTGAAATTTGATCCTCTTTTGCCCAAATTGCACCACACCGTTTGCAGACGGAAGCTTGCCATATTTCATTTGATATTCGCGCAAGTCATGCAAACCCAAGGTCACACCGTTATCAAACTGAACATTCCAGCCCAAGGTGTTATTTTCCACATTCAAATGAATGGCTTTGACTTCATCATTACCGACAAATTCGGCACTTTCGGAAAGCGCATCAAACTCAAAATATTTATCGTGCAAACTTCCGCTATACCATTTTGATATTTTATATTTCAGCTTCTGCTCATCTTGAGCGGCAATAGTGCTGTTCGGCACCCATAAATTTTGCACGCCTGAGAAAAAGATCATTGTGCCGCCGGCGCCGCATAAAATGCCTGAAGCCGGCTCAAAAAAGCAAAGTTTTTTGCCGACATAATCCTTCAAAGCATATGTCGTAAATTCAGCCACGGTCAAATTGGCATCATTACCGAAATCCCCGCAAACAAAGCGTCCGTCGGCAGCCACAAAAGCATCACCGGTATTAATAATTTTCAAATCTTTTTCATTAAACAAGTCAAATTTTTTCTCATGCCCTTTATAAAGAGAAACAAACTGCTGCGCCTTATTTTCCGTTTGCTTACAAACTTCTTGTTCTCCCGCCACAATCGGCACAATTTTGTTTGAAAACAAAATCAAGCTCCAATTCAATATCTCCTTATTGGCAAAATCAATATCACTCAAGGCCAAATCTTTCACATGCGCATTGGCTTTGAAAGATTGCACGCCTTCAAACTTTTGCACAAACTGCAGTTTTTCAAGTTCCACCAATTTATCAAAATCGGACAAAGCAAAATCTTCAATCTTAAATTTGGTTGTATATTCAACCTGTTGTTCAGATTTTTCCTGTTGCGGCACAATATCTGACCTTGGCATTTCTGTTGCAGCAACTTGCGGTGCAACTTCTGCTTGGGGTTCAACATCGGTTGAGTGCAAATAGCCGGGCAGTGTTGTTGCTTCCGTTTCAGGCTGCGGTGTTTGAGAAATGTTTACTTCCGGCGCCATGGACTGCGGTTCGGATATAAGCTGTGGCACAGGCTCTGATTTTGGTTCAGGCTCTGGTGTAAGCTGCGGCGTGGGGTCTGGCTCAGGTTTTGGCTCCGGCTCTGGCATAAGCTGTGGCGCAGGCGCAGCTTTGGGCTCAGATATCAGCTTAGTTTCCGGCACGGAAGCAACTTCCGGCTCTGGAGCTACCTCGTTTTCCAATTGGTTTATATCCAAATTATCCGCCCCCAGCAAATCATCCAAAGAAATATCATCTGTTTGCGGCAAAAGTTCAAGCGTCTCCGCCGAATTTTCGGAAAGCGTCGGTGCTGTCTGTTCAGGGGCGTGTGAGACAGAATGTTTTTCCTCTTGCGCAGATATCTGCTGAGAAATATCTGCCAAGTCAACATCTTCGGCATTGGTATTGGTTTTGACCAAATCATCAACACTGGCATCTGCCATTTCCTCAATCGGCAAAATATCTTCCGGCTGAGGCACTTCCGGCTGGCTCATCGGTTGGTCAACTTTTTCGGCTGAAAGATTTTCCGTTTGCGGCGGCAAAGAAGATATTTCCGTGTTTGTTGTCGTAGCTGGCGCAATAGGCTGCTGTTCTTCTTGCCAATTCGGGCCTCTGAGAAAAGAAGGAAAAGGAGCTTCTTTTTGGGTGTTATTATCCGAATTTGTGGCATCTAAAGCCGCATTAAGCCCCGTTTTCAAGCTATCATTATTTTCTTCGGTATTCAACTCATGCGATTGGCTAGCCACTGTCATTTCGTTTTCATCTTCAGGCACTTCAACATATTCATACTCATATTCTTGAGCATCATCTTGCACTTCATTACCATCATCATCAAGCTCGATATATTCAAACTCATCATCAGAATTATTTGGCTGTTGAACATTTTGATTATCGGACATAATCTTCCCCCAAAAACATTAATTGTTCGTATTATAAAAATAAAAAGATTAAAATCGATTTAACAAAAAAAACACGATTTCAGATTTGGTTTGAAATCGTGTTTTTCTTTTTAAGAATACGGCCACCTAAACAAAATTCAGATTAATTTACCTGATTTTGAGATTTTTTTTAAGACCAATAAAATCCCAAAAACTTTCGTAAAGGTGTCCTATAAGGGAATAGAGACCAGAACTCTCAATCCGCCCAAAGGGCTGTCCAAGAGTTCAATTTTTCCGCCGTGAGACGTAATCACATCTTTGGCAATAGAGAGCCCGAGGCCGACCCCGCCGGTTTCCTTATTGCGAGATTCGTCCAAGCGGTAAAAGGCCTTAAAGACATCTTCGCGTTTATCTGCGGGGATTCCCGGTCCATCATCATCAATGGTCACTTCCAGCTTGTTATTATTACTCTCGAGCTTAACGGCAATGGTTTTTCCATAGCGGAAAGCATTGGAAATAATATTGGTCAGAGCGCGCTTCAAAGCCTGTTCACGACCTTGGATGGCGCTCACTTGATCATTGGTAGAATAACGGATCATCGCCTGTGTATTGCGAAACTTGTTGATAATGCTCAAGATAAGCTCGTTCATATCAACAAAAGTTGCTTTTTCGCCGCCTTCACCGCTGACAAAGTCCAAATAACCATCGAGCATTTTTTCCATTTCATCAATATCGGACAAAAAGTCTTTTTTATCTTGTCCATCAGGCATCATGGTGCTCAAAAGTTTCATACGGGTCAAAGGCGTGCGCAAATCATGAGAAACACCGGCCAACATTTGCGTGCGTTCGCTGATTTGGCGGTTGATTCGCTCTTTCATCTTAATAAAAGCAATAGCGGCCTTACGCACTTCAGATGAGCCATAAGGTTTGAAGTCTTTATTATCAATACCTTTACCAAAGTCTTCCGCCACCTGAGCCAACTCAGCAATGGAACGCACCTGGATACGCAAGAAAAGAACGGCAACCAAGAACAGTAATGCCGAAGTTCCGATCATCCACAAAACAAAGCCAAAAATGGAGCTGCTGAAAATATTTTTAGAAGAAGTTTGAAATTGGTAAAGTCCGTTAGGTCTGTCAATCAGCACCATCAAATCTTTATTCCCTTTGCCCATATAAATATTTGTAATGGCATCAGGAAATTCTCTGCGCAAGGAGTCTTCCAAAAAACCGGTAATCAAACGGTTGTTACGGCTAGCTTTGTTAATAACATTGTGTTTTTGATTGTTGGTATAAAAATGATATTCAAAATCAAAGTTTTTAAGAGCCAAAGCCTGAATATCTTTGAGTTTATTTGGTGTTTTTGCGGTCAGTTCCATCACAAAAGCCATATCGGAAGTCAGGTTGGTTGAAAGGCGTTTACCGACCCTGCCCCAACTTCCGTCAAAGAAGGCAATGATAGAAACAACCTGCACCACAATCAACGGAATAAAAATCAAGAGCATTGTTCTGAAAAACAATGTTTTTGGCAAAAATTTGAGTTTTAAATATCTCAAAACATTGTCAACTTTTTCGGGAAATTTAATTCGCATGATATCTCCTTAAAAAAAAGGCTTAAAAAAATTTTTTCAAGCCGGCAACAACATATATCCCTTGCCTCGAACGGTTTGTAAGAAGCGCGGATTTTTAGAATCTTTTTCAATTTTTTTGCGCAAACGTGTAATTTGCACATCAATACTTCTCGGACTTTGTCCGGCACCCAAAATCTCGGCCAATTTTTCGCGAGAAAAGACCTGACCGGATTTTTGCCCCAAAACATTGAGCAAAGCCTGTTCCACCGGGGTGATATGAATAAGCCCCCCGGACTTTGAGACCAATTCTTTTTTTGTTAAGTCATAGCAACACAAGCCCAAATCAAGAAGCTGTTTATCAACATTTTTTTCTTTGGGCGTGCGTTTAAGAATATTCAAGATTCGCAGCACCAGTTCTTTGGGTTCAAAAGGCTTGGGCAAATAATCATCGGCACCGGCTTCCAGGCCCAAGATTCTGTCTTGCGGGTCCCCCATGGCCGTGAGCAAGATAACCGGCACGTTATTTTCTTCGCGCAATTTGTGCAAAAATTCCAAGCCGGTTTCCTCAGGCATCATAATATCAACAATCAGCACGTCAAATTTATAATTTTTGAGCTGAGTCCGAGCCTGATTGGCATTTTTGGCCACAGAAACATAAAAGCCATTTTCTCTGAGGAAACGCTGCAACAAAGAACGCAATCTTGTATCATCGTCAACAACGAGAATATGGCCTTTAAAATTATCCATCGAAACACCTAAAAAATTTATTTTTTAATATTTTTCTTAGCTGTTGCTGTTTTTTTGGTTACGTTTTTTCTTAGACGAACCGGGGCTGATTTTTTCTCGGCTTTTTCAGCTGAAAGAGCCGTATTTTCATTTTTTGCGGGAGCAGATTTTTTATCTTCCACATGTTTAACATATTCCAACCCGCGTTTGAAATAATCATACCCGGTAATAAAGGTCAAAACGCCGGCCACCCAAAGCAAAACCTCGCCCAAAGCACCGATAAAGGAAACAAAACCGTTCATTGGATAAGCCATGGAAATGGCGCTGAACAAAATCATGGAAAGCGCTGTCATCTGCACGCCGGTTTTCCATTTTGCCAAACGTGTGACAGGCATACCGACTTTAACCTCGGCCAAAAACTCACGCAAGCCGGAGACCAAAAGCTCACGACACATAATGATGCAAACCGGAATATAGCTGATTTCATCAACCAAACGGTTAGCCACGATGATAAGCAAGGCAGAAACGACCAAAAGCTTGTCGGCAATGGGGTCGAGCAAGCGGCCGAAAGCAGAAGTTTCATTGCGAGAGCGCGCCAAATAGCCGTCAAAATAGTCTGTCACGGCAGCCACAATAAACAACACGGCTGTCAGGAAAGACCAAAGAGCCGTATGAATATAGATAGCCAAAAAGATAACCGGAATAACGATTATTCTGGAGATAGTTAAGAGATTAGGTAAGTTATACACGATCATAATCCTCTAAAAATATGTTTAAATCTGAAAGGATTATAAAATGTTATTATGAAAAATGGAAGTAGTTATAAATTTTTTCCGCTGTTTTTTTGCTGATACCGGCAACTTTTTGCAAATCTTTAATACTTGATTGTGAAATTTCCTCAACCGAACCAAAATAGTTGAGCAAGTCTCGTTTGCGGCGGGCTCCGATTCCTTCAATTTCGTCCAGTTTGGATTTTGAAATGGCTTTTTCGCGGCGAGCACGGTGTGTGCCGATGGCAAAACGGTGAGCCTCGTCACGCAGGTTTTGCAGATAAAAAGCTATCGGCGATTGGAACGGCAAAGAGAAACTTTCTTTACCGAGCTGATGATAAAATTCTTTTCCGGCATTTCTGTCCGGACCTTTGGAAATGGCGATGATGGCAATGCCGGAAAGATCATAATCTTTCAAAGCCTCATGCACGGCATGGAGTTGTCCAAGGCCGCCATCGAGCAAAATCACATCGGGTTTGTTTTCCGGCGTCATTCGAGCAAAACGGCGCAGAAGCACTTCTTTCATCATCAAGAAGTCATCTTGGTTGATGATTTTTTGCGGTTGATTTGTCTTATGGCTAGCACCGGCTGACGCCTCTGGGTGACGTTCTTCCGCGTTTTCGGAAAACGATTTTAGGCCGTCAGATAGTGGTGGCTCACGGAGCGCAGAAACTTGAGTGTACGTTGGGGTACATGAGTTTCGAGCACCGGAAGACGCCTCTAGATGACGCTTAAAATCGTTTTCCTCTAGCTGATGTTTTAAATCGCTTTCCTTAATGTTAAATTTGCGATAAGATTTTTTGTCGAAGCCATCCGGCGTGGCCACAACCATCGCACCGATGGCAAAAGAGCCTTGGTTGTGCGAGTTATCATAAATTTCAATGCGTTGCGGAATGCGGGGAAGGTCAAACCATTTGACCATTTCTTCCAAATTGCTTTTAACCGAGGCCTGCTCGGCAATTTTGCGGTCAATCGAGGCTTCGGCATTGGCCTTGACCATATTGATAATATGCGCCTTATTGCCCTTTTGATAGGTATTAATGTGAGTGTCAAGCGCCTCTTCCAAAAACTCTTTATTTTCAATTTCTTGTGAAAGAACAATCTCTTTGGGCGGAATATGTTCGGAATAAAAACTGCTCAAAAAGGCTTCCAAAATTTCGTTATCATCGGCATCTTCAATCTGCTTGGGAAAATATGGCGCATTGCCGCAGTTTTGGCCGGAACGGATGAAAAAGACCTGAATGCAAACCATGTTGCTTTTGCGCACCAAAGCAATCATATCCACCGATTTAATATCGGCATATTCCACATTATTGCCACGCTGAACCGAAGCCAAGGCCTTGATTCGGTCGCGCAACACCAGCGCGGTTTCATAGTCCAAGCGCTCGCTCGCTTCGTTCATTTGTTTGGAAAGTTCTTCTTGCAGCTTGGTGTTTTTGCCTTCCAAAAACTCTATGGCTTCTTTGACCAAAATTTTATAATCTTCTTCCGAGATTTTGCCAACACAAGGCGCCGAACAACGCTTAATTTGATACATCAAGCAAGGCCGCTGCCGATTGTTGAACACCCCGTCGCGGCAAGAACGCAAGAGAAAAGCTTTTTGCACAATGTCTAACACGCTGTTAACGGCCGTGGCATTGGCAAACGGACCAAAATATTTGTTTTTGTCCTGACGTTTGCCGCGATATTTGCGCAAGCTCGGAAATTTGGAGGTCACATCAATCACCAGATGCGGAAAAGTTTTGTCATCTTTGAGCAAGATGTTATATTTGGGCTCAAATTCTTTAATCAGCTCATTTTCCATGAGCAAAGCTTTGGCCTCGTTTTCAACGATGATAAATTCCATGCGTTTGATTTGCGAAACCATGCGCTGCAAGCGAATGGGAAGCTTGTCAAAATGCGAATAAGCCACGATTCTTTTTTTGATGTTTTTGGCTTTGCCCACATAAAGCACAACGTCATTTTCATCTAACATTCGATAAACACCGGGCGCTTCCGGCGCAATCTTGATAAAATGCTTTAAGTTTGCCAAACCTTGTTGAATGTTACCCATGGAAAGCCTCAGAATCAAAAAAATCCCTCACTGATACGAGCAAGGGATTTTATCAGAATTAGTTATTGAAATATTCGCGAAGATAAGCCGGCAAATCGGCAATATTAACACGATGTTGCTCCATCGTATCTCTGTCGCGGATAGTAACCGATTCGGGTTGTTGCTCAATGGTTTCAAAGTCAACCGTGATGCAAATCGGGGTCCCAACCTCATCATGACGACGATAAGCCTTACCGATGTTGCCGGTATTTTCCAAAGCCACACGACCGATACCGAGTTTGAGCAAATTCTTTTTAATCTCGTGGCATTTGGCCATAATTTGCTCATTGTTCTTCTTCAACGGAATAACCGCAACCTTAATCGGAGCGAGGTGTTTTTTGAGTTTTAAGACAATACGGCTGTTGCCGTTGCCCAAGTCTTCTTCAGTGTAAGCTTCGGTCAACAAAGCCAAAACAGCGCGATCCACCCCCATTGAAGGTTCAATCACAAAAGGCACCACCGGCTTGTTGTTATCATCCAAAACGCAAAGTTTTTGGGTTGAATCCGGGTTTTTATGGCAATGAGCGGTCAAGTTAAGTTCATCTTGGCCTTTGGTATGGTTACCCAGGTCATAGTCGGTGCGGTTGGCAATACCTTCCAGCTCTTCCATACCGTGCGGGAACTGATATTCAATATCATAGCAGGCTTTGGCATAGTGCGCCAAATCTTCTTTCGGGGTGGTGTAAATGTTCATATGCTCACGCGGCAAGCCCTGCTCTTCCCACCATTTGATGCGGGCTTCTTTCCAATATTCATGCCATTTTTCATCTTCGCCCGGCATCACAAAATATTCAAGCTCGGCCTGTTCAAACTCACGCACACGGAAAATGAAGTTACGCGGGGTAATTTCATTGCGGAAAGATTTTCCGATTTGAGCAATTCCAAACGGCAGTTTACGCGAGGTGGCATCCACCACATTGCGAAATTGGGTAAAAATAGCTTGCGCAGTTTCGGGGCGCAAATAAGCAACATTTTCAGCATTATCAATCGGACCGACCGTGGTTTTAAACATCAGGTTAAACGGACGCGGCTCGGTCAAATCGGTAGAACCGCAGTTTGGGCATTTACCGTCTTTAATATGGTCGGCACGGAAGCGGCCTTTACATTTGCGGCAATCCGTCATCGGGTCAGAGAAAGTGTCTTCATGGCCGGAATAGTGCAAAACTTTGCGGTTGGTCAAAATGGCGGCATCCAAACCTTCCACATCATCGCGCTCATAAACCATGGCACGCCACCAAGCGGCTTTAACGTTGTTTTTGAGTTCAACACCCAACGGACCATAATCATACAAACCTTGCATACCGCCGTAAATATCGGCATTTTGAAAGATAAAACCACGACGTTTGCACAAAGAGACCAGCTGGTCCATAGATGTTGCAGGCATTTTCTTAATCCTCTACATTAAAAAAGTTTTTATCAAAAAATTAACTTGTTATTTTTATAATATATATTCGCAAAAAGCAAGTAGGAGAATATAAAAAATGGCTAAAAAAACAAAAGTTGCATTGATTTATGACTTTGATGGCACTTTGAGCACCACCGACATGCAAAATTATGCTCTGATTCCCGAATTTGGCATGGAGCCGGACGATTTCTGGTATGAGGCCAACAAATGGGGGCGCGACCACTTTGCCGACCAAGTCACCGGTTCAATGTATTACTTTGTGAAAAAAGCCGATGAATTAGGAATTAAGCTCACAAGAGAAAATATGGCCGATGCCGGCAAAAACATCAAATATTTTCCGGGGGTGGAAGGTTGGTTTGACCGTATTAATGAATATGGCAAAAAGCTTGATTTGGATGTCGAGCATTATATCATTTCTGCCGGCTATGAAGAAATTTTGTATGGTTGCAAAATCAAAAAATATTTTAAGGACATTTTCGGCTGCAGTTTTGCTTTTGATGAAAACGGCAAACCCGTATGGCCGGCCCGCATCGTTAACTATTCCACAAAAACACAATATTTGTCAAAAATCAACAAAGGTTTGGGCAAATTAGAAGACCGCCTTGTTAATGAGTTTATGCCCGATGACAAGCGCCGTATTCCGTTCACCAGAATGATATATTTTGGGGACGGAAGCACCGATATTCCGTCGATGAAACTCACCAAGGAGCGCAAAGGCAATGCGATAGCCGTTTATAACCCCAACGGCAGTAATAAAGCCACGGCTTTGAAGCTCTTGCGTGACGGTCGCGTTAATTTTGCCTTGCCGGCCGATTATCGAGAAGACAAACAAATTGATAAGGTTGTCAAAACCATTTTGGACAAGCTCGCCAAAGAACGCGACTTGGATGTTTTGAAAGCCAAGGAAGAAAAGAAAAAACTTCTCGCGGAATAATTTTATAAGCACATATTGACCAAATAGACAAAATGTGATATTTTTACGCTCGTAAAAATAAGAATTAATTAAATTATTGTTAAATGGAGGAAGGGCCTAGGAACCCACGCGCCTCATAAAATAAAGACGAAACAAAATAAAAAAATGGGAACATATCTTTTGGTCTCAGTAGCATTAAGCTGCATTTTTGCAGGTTTATGGTGGGCACACAACTATAAGAGCTCACCATCAGTAATTGTATTTACAATCAGATTTGTAATCATTTTTGCAATTCTGTTGTTCTTCAACTGGTGTTTTACACCGGCAATTGCATTAAACCGTAGCGCCATATATTGGGAGTTGCTCGTTGTATTAGCATATACCTTTTTCGGCGTAGACGAAGATCTCCCAAAATGTTTCAACATCCCTGCAGGCATAAGTTTTTTGGTTTTAGGCTTATGCATGATAGGCACGGAAATCGGCTCTGGGAAATGGGTGCAACAAGACAAGCATAAAGCTTTGCTCGAGATGAGTAACAATGATTATGCGATGATTATGCAAGACAGCTTAAACATCGCCGCAAATCAGGACTCATTATTCAATCAAAGTATTTCTCCGGTATCTTTGGAGAAAATGCGAGTTGTATCTCCATCTGTGGCACGCCTGCTTGCGGAAACCGTGATGGGACAAATTCCGGCATTTGGTTCTCAATATGAGATTGGTGAGATGTCCCTGCAATCCATAACCGGTGAATTTGATATCACCGATGGACAAGGTAAAAATTATCATCTTTCTTTTGACAATGATTTTATTTACGTTGCACCGTTGGAGTTTAGAAGCTACTGGAAATGGAGGGAGACAGAGGGTATTTCAAAAGCTTATGTCATTGTCAGCGCCACCAACGAAAATGTTTATCATTTGGTAACCGCTGTCAATGGTGAGCCGCTGAAAATGCAATATCTGCAGTCATCTTGCTTTAGCAAGGAACTGCGTCGTCACGTGCGTTATTCCGGATTTATGGGTAAGATAACAGATAACGGCATCCAAATAGACGGAAACGGCCGCCCGTATAACATCTTTGCCAAAATCGAGAACCAAATCGGTTGGGGTGGAGATAAGGTCGTCGGTAGCTTAGTTGTTGATATCCAAACCGGGGAAATCAAAGAGTATGCTTTGAATGAAACACCTGAGTTTATTGACGTTGTCCAGCCGGAAGACCTGACCTACAGTTTAATTGATAAGCACTATAATTTGATCCATGGTTATATCAATTGGGCAGACAAAGACCGCTTACATCCAAACGAAATAGAAGCAGTTTATGGACAGAAAGAGTGCTGCTACTACAGCGGCTTGACTTCCGTTGGCAATGACGCCTCAACATCCGGCTTTATCTTGGTTAATGCCAAGACCGGTATCGGAACATTTTACAAGATGTCCGGTATTGATGAAAACAGAGCGGCCAGTGCCATTCAAGCTCATGAGTGGACGGCAAAATATCCGTCATATGAAGTGGGAAAAGCTGTGATGTATAATGTAGGTGGTCTTCAAACTTACTACGCACCGATTATCAGTGGCCGTAAGATAGTAGGACATGGTTTTTGCTATCTGAAGAACGTCAACGTTGTTGGTGCCGGAAAGACCAAAGAAGAAGCTTATGCCGCTTATATGAGAGCTTATCATATGAGTATGCAGCAAGTTTCTCTCCCCGCTGACGGCAAAGATATTGCCGGAGAAGTCCTGACCGTGAAGAAAATCCGTCAGGAAGGCAGTCGCTACAATTTCTTGTTTGAAGAATATAATGGCAAAGCCTTCTATGCTTTCTCGGAAATTGTGCCGGAAGCAAGATGGATTGACAAGGTAGGAACAAAAGTTAAAGTTTCCTTCCGCATGAGTGAGGATAATGAAATCCCCATTAAAGACATTGCAGAAGTGAAATAAATAACTTTCCCATAAAATTAAAAGCCGTGATTTTGATATCACGGCTTTTTTTGTGCTTAAACTTCAAAGCACATACCGTCATAGGCAAGTTCAAAATTTTTGGGCAAAGCGGCTAAAGTTTCTTCATAATCCACCCGCGCGGATAAATGTGTTAAAATCACGCGCTTGGGCTTGATGATTTCGGCAATTTTTTTCACATTTTCCAAATCGCTATGCCCGTTCTTTTCGGGATAAAGCCCGTTGTTACACTCAATCAGCAAAGTTTTCACACCTTGTAAAATCGGCAACCCTTCGGCAGGAATTTCTTCCCAATCGGTCACGTAAGCAAAATCTTGATGGCGGAAAGCAGAGCAATGCCACCGGTGATGTGGAACTTGGAAGGTTTGAAATTTCACGCCGCAAGCCTCAAATTCACCGACATTCGGACAAACCCGCCAGCGCAAACCGTTTCCTTCATACTCTTCACCGTTAAACAAAAATGGATATTCTAGCTTGAGCTCAGATTGCGTTTCATCACTTGCCCACACTTCAATCGAATGATTGAGAATAGAACTCGCGCGAGAAAGCTCCGGCACACCTGCAACATGATCATAATGAGAGTGCGTAATAAGCACGGCATTCAAGCCCGTGATGTTGTTTTGATTAATTTGCAAACGAAATTCCGGCCCGCAATCAACCACAAATTTTTTACCCTCAATTTCCATATAGATGGATGCACGATTGCGAATATTTTTCGGATGATTTGGGTTGAGCTTGCGCCAATTGTTAAAAATCATCGGGCAACCATAAGCTGAGCCGGAACCAAGAATAGTAACTTTCATATCACACTCCTCATATATATAACGACACAATAAAAGAAAGTTGTAAAAAAAATATAAATTAAATAAAAAACCTCTTGCCAAATAAAAAAAACTAGAATATATATAGCTTCGTTATCGAGATTGGGGTGTCGCCAAGTGGTAAGGCAACGGTTTTTGGTATCGTCATTCGTTGGTTCGAATCCAGCCACCCCAGCCAATTTTGAAATAAAGCCTTGTTTTTGCAAGGCTTTTTCTTTTTATAAGTCAATAACTGCTAATAACTTCTGCTAATAAATCTCATTGGAATTAGCCTTAAATCATCGGAGGCTTGTTCATGCATTTATACAATCGCGGAAGCTCATATTACTTGGTGGTTAACGTTCCTTGCGACCTCATTCCCATATACCGCAAAAAACAAATTTGGGTTTCTTTGCGTACCAAAGATAAAAATATTGCAAATATCAGATCGTTAATGATACTATCCAAACTAGAATATCAGTTTTTAACGGAAAGACAGAAAATGAGTGTTTTTAAAAATGCAAATATCCGGTTTACCTTAGATTATAATGGTATGCCGCACCCAAAAGACTCCTTTACATATGGTGAAGCTGATATTGAAAGTTTCGCATTAGATTTTTGTATGACCAAAGCTTAAGAGTATAATAGTATGAATAATGTTAGATATGCAATTATTGAAGACGCTCTAGGTTTCACGGCGTATGTAGTATACTTTTTACGTCATTTATCATAATGATTTCCTTGCGGTTAAAACTTTGCAGTCTGCCAGACGCAAAATAACCGAAAGGAGCATATTGTCTACTCACCGCTTTAAGCTTTACCGAATCCCGCGTTAGATGCGGGATTTTCTGAGTACAATTAATGGGGATGATTTCTCATCCCCTCATCTTACGGCATTTACAGCCTTATTATATATATGTTGACCGTTTGATTAATCTCTGAAAATCTGTTCAACATATAACAATTTATTCTATAACATAAAAACATTGCAAAGTCAAATCTAATCATATATCATTTATGCATCATTATTTCTTGGAGATTTTACGAATGAAATACCGCCTTGGTTTAGATTTAGGTGTTAGTTCCATAGGCAGCGCCATTATTGAATTAGACGAACAAAACAATCCCAAAAACATTATAGATGCCGGCGTACGTATATTTGAAGTATCCGAAGGTGCAGAAGAACGGCGTTTAAAACGAACAGCCCGCAAGAACCTTATCCGCACACGCAAGCGGCTTGAACTTCTGGCGCAAAAGCTTCATGAAAACAATCTCTGGGTAAATACATCTCCCGAAGGCTCGAACAACTTAAAATCAAAATCTCCGTACAAAATCCGCCATGATGCTCTATACAAAAAACTAGCCTCTCAAAATTATATCGGCCGTGCCATTCTTCATTTAGCCAAGCATCGTGGCGCCGGATTTGTTTCTGCATCCGAAGAATTCACCGAAGAAATATTAGATATTGACGAACACCCAAAAAAGAAACTTTCCGCTTACGATATGATGCTCAAACATCTTAAAGATACCGGCTCGCAAACTATTGGCGAATTTTTTTATAAACGTCTTCAAGACAAGGAACATCGCATCATTAGACAACACGAATATGCTCTTAGTTCAAATATTGTTGATTATGCTATTCCTCGTTATTTGGTAAAAGATGAATTCAACAAAATCTGGGATACTCAAGCCAGTTATTTTCCTCAAATGCAAAAATCCGGCTTAAAGCAAGAAATTTATGATATTTTGTTTTATGAGCGTCCACCGAGCCCATATGCCATTGGAAAATGTATTTATTTTCGCGATGAAAACCGCCTGCTCAAAGCTCACCCGATGTCAGAAATGCGCCGCATTTATGAAGAAACCAACAATATCCGCATTCTTGATGATATGGGAACCCGCAGACTCACGCTACCTGAACGCGACAAAATCATTAATGAATTACTGCTAAAAGGACAAAATGCAGGCAAACAATCCGTCAAAAAACTTCTTAATTTATCAGCACAACAAAAAATATCTTTACCTGACGACAGAATTATCAAAGCATACCTTTATTCGCGCCCTGAATTCGCACAAATTGAATATATCAAAAACTTATCTGCCGATAATTTGGCATCTTTTGCCGAATTTTTAGCCGAGCCAACAGATCCGGAGGACAAAAACGGGCGATTATACAGCGAAGACAAGCTCATTGCCAAACTAAAGCCGCTTTTAAAAATCAATGATGACAAAGAAATAGGCGATTTATTAACCAAGCTTCCCAAAGGACGCTGTATGTTGGGTTTGTCTGCCACCAAAATCATTCTTGCAAAATTGCGTGAAAATGTTAAAAGTCACCGAGAAATTACTGACGAGTTAGCCAAATCAGATCCCCATTTTACGGCCGAGGAAGAAATTGCCCGCCAAAACCAAGGGAAATTTGCCCGTCTTCCTTATTATGGCGAAATTTTACAAACAGATACCCAACCCATACCGCCCTTGGTTTTGGCGCACGTCGCTAGTATCAATCCGGATGAAAAAAAATGGGGAAAAATAGCCAACCCCGCCGTCCATATGATTCTCAACCAGCTTCGTTTGGTTGTTAACGAGATTATCAAAATTTACGGTCAACCTTATGACATAAACATTGAAGTCGGCCGTGATGTTGGACTATCATCCCGAAAGAAAAAACAACTTGAACAGCGTCAACACGCTAACGAACGTTTGAACGAAAAAGCAAAACAATACCTGCGAGAACACAAACTATCCATTAACCGCACCAATATCCTCAAGTACAAACTGGCCGAAGAACAAGGATGGACAGACGCCTATGATCCTCGTATAAAAATCTCTCAAAGCTTCAGCGGTATGGAAATTGATCATATGTGCCCACAAGCCGACAAAGGTTCCGACACTTACAACAACTTATGCCTTGTTGACCGCAACAGCAACCTTCCAAAAGGCAACAAATTTCCCTATGAATGGTTTGCCATAAAATATAAAGAAAATCCAGAAATCATCCGTGAAATCTTAAAAAATGCTCGCAACCGAACCCCTGACAAAGCATGGCGTTTTGAGCCTGATGCTCGCGAGCATTTTGAAGATTACGGTGATGCGGAAGCGACCAATCGCTACCTGACGGATACACGTTATGTTGCCAAAATGGCCTGCCGTTACCTGCGCGCTATTGTTAATTGCGACAATAGCGACGAGATTATCCACTCACGCATATTGGCTGTCAAAGGTGTGCAAACAGCCAAACTCCGCCGCGCATGGAATCTTCTGGGGCTGGAATACGATTTAATGGGATTAGATATTCCGCGTTATATCAGCTGCCCTCCCTACTGGCTGGAAAACAACACCGGAGAAATCGTCAACGGCACCGCCAAACCTGATATTGACGGCCAATGGAAATTTTTTGACAAAGCCAAAAACAAAGAATGGCAAGCAAAGCCGCGCATAGACCACCGCCATCACGCTATAGACGCCATTACCATCGCCTGTATTAACCGTTCATTAGTACAACAACTGGCTCACAGTGAATACCCCGAGCATATTATTCCCCTACCCTTAACCGGCATTGCCTCGGTTGGCGAATTTCGGCGAACAGTTTTAAACTGTCTAAAGAGCATTAAGATCTCTCACAAACCAAACCACAGCAAATCTGGCCAGCTTCATGAAGAAACAGGCAAGATTATATTATGCCCCAATCCTGAAAATTCAAAAAGTATGATTACGGTTTATCGTCGCAAAATCTTACAAGTCGTCAAATCTTTTAAAGACTTATCAAAATTGCTTATTCCGGAAACCATCAAAAATGAGTGGCACTCGGACATTGCCATTGACAAACAAAAACAAGCCGAGTTAGTTAAAAACTTTGAGCTTTACATCAACACGGCCGAGCAGATTTTAATTGCCGAAAATGAGACCGGCATTGCCGAAGGCAAAAAAGAAATCAAAATCACCGAAAGCCGTATTATTGCCAAGGCCTTTCACATTATCCGCGAAAAAGGGCTCTGGCATGGCGATAAATTTAAGTGTTATGAAAACAATTCGGCAGTTATTTGTATCCCTAAGCATGGTAACCTAGCGTACAAATCAGGTAACAATCATTGCGTTGATTTTTATCAAAAAGACGGCAAAGTCGGTTGGGAGGTTATCAAACGTTTTGATGTCAATCAGCCCGATTTCATACCACAATGGCAAAAAGACGGTGCCAAGATTATCTGGTCCATCCAACAAGGTGATTTAATTGAGCTTAACACGCCGACCGAATGGCAAATTTATACCGATAAAGAACGTTGCATCGCCCGTATCAAAAAGTTCAGCGAAGGATGTATAACTCTTGATTACTTTACCGATGCCCGCATGACTTCGCCGCAAGACAAAAACCTTAAGTATATGTTTGTTAACAGTCTGGTAAACAGAGGTCTCAGCTTCTTCACCCAACACCAAGCGCGCAAAATTGAACTAACGCCTTTTGGAAAAGTTAAAAAGAAACACAAGGTTTTATGGTATGGCCAGAAGACGGCGGCTTGAAACTCTAACCGGCTGGTCAATGATGTGGATCATCTGTATGTTTGATATTCCGGTCAGAACCAAAACCGAAATGCGCAAAGCGACCCGATTCCGAAATCTGTTGCTGGATAACGGATTTAGCATGAAGCAATTTTCGGTTTACATAAAACCGGTTAAAAGTCTCAGTGTCGGCCAAACCACGACCAGAACTCTAGCTAAATATATTCCGGACAACTCTTCGGTATCGTTTCTTTTTATTACGGACAAACAATACCTGATGACTGAAAATTATCTGGGAAAAAACTTTAGTGAAAACGAAGAAGAAACCCGCGAAAAAAACGGGCAATTACTTTTATTTTAGCCAATTTTATAGCGTTTTTTAAACAATTAAAGCCTTAAAAAACTTTGTTTTTTAAGGCTTTAACCTGCATAATAGCATATCAGAGATTAATTAAACGGTCAACTATAACTCTGCGATGAGAATACCGTTATATCAATTTAGCATATCAGAGATTAATTAAACGGTCAACTATAACCAAATTGATAACGCGTGTTTTTCTGTAGTAAGCATATCAGAGATTAATTAAACGGTCAACTATAACAATATATGGCCGAGCATGCGATTTTTAAGAAGCATATCAGAGATTAATTAAACGGTCAACTATAACAATATATGGCCGAGCATGCGATTTTTAAGAAGCATATCAG
>CALXWB010000024.1 GCA_944392225.1 uncultured Alphaproteobacteria bacterium
TAAACTTTTTTAAAGGCTTTATACAAATTATGGGCCTCTTCATAACCAAGTCCCATAGAATTAAGAATAGAAATAAAGGTATCGCCTTTTTCAACGGTCACCAGCTCTTTAATTTCGGTTTCGCGTTGATAGCTATCAATCATGTTAAAAAGGGAGCGAATATTTAAGATTCTTTCTTCTGGGTAGACGGAGGCGGTATTTTCCACATTTTCGGCGATGGTATTTTCAAGCATAAGATAATCGGTTTTATCTTGGTAAGACACGGAAGCATTAACGCTTGAGTTGTTAGCCAAAGACAAGATAAAAGCGGAAGTAACGGCCACGGCATAACCCAAAGTGATGACGCGGTGAGTATGTTTTGGTTTAATATTATTAATAAGTTTTAACACCATCAAAAACCACACTAAAATATGGATAAACAAAGTTGTATAAAAAACCTACAACGAATGAAACTATAAAATCAAAATATTAAAAACACAAAGTAAAAATGAAGTCAAATGTGCATAACTTCCTCTTACCATTAAAAAACAAGATAATCAAAAATAATTAAAATTTAGATAAAAAAACAACATATTTAAAAAATATTATATATCAAAAAAGAAGAAAAAACAAATCATTAAAAATGGTGAGAACATTTTTTTGATAATTTTGATAAAAAGTGCTTGCAATTATAATTTTTGTTAGGTATAAGATTTGACGTAACCCGGATGGGGGTGTAGCTCAGTTGGTTAGAGCGCCTGCCTGTCACGCAGGAGGTCGCGAGTTCGAGCCTCGTCACTCCCGCCATTAAAATTAAAAATGCCGCCTTTTGAGGCGGCTTTTTTAATTTTAAAGCACGAAAGAGAAAGGCTCGAAGGAGCGACCAGTAAGATTTTTTATAAACAAGGCAGGAAAGCTCCGCCGGAAAAGAGGGAGCATCGCGGTTTCGGGGTAGGAAAGGTCGGCAATCAAATTTTTGCCGTCAAACACGCCGTGTTTGAAGCTGGCTCAGCTTGCGCCGAAGAGGCGGCTTTTTTAATTTTAAAGCACGAAAGAGAAAGGCTCGAAGGAGCGACCGAGAGAAGATTTTTTATAAACAAGACAGGAAAGCTCCGCCGGAAAAGAGGGAGCATCGCGGTTTCGGGGTAGGAAAGGTCGGCAATCAACTGATGCGGTCAAGCTGGCTCAGCTTGCGCCGAAGAGGCGGCTTTTTTAATTTTAAAGCACGAAAGAGAAAGGCTCGAAGGAGCAACCAGTAAGATTTTTTACAAACAAGGCAGGAAAGCTCCGCCGGAAAAGAGGGAGCATCGCGGTTTCGGGGCAGGAAAGGTCGGCAGTCAAGTAGTGCGATCAAACGCGCTGCGTTTGAGCTGGCTCAGCTTGCGCCTTTGGAGAGCTTTTTTGTTACGAATGGCGAAGTTTAATTGTTTTTTCAGAATTTGAGTGTAGAATCAAAAGAAAATAAGCGCGGAGAATTTTGCCATGTTAGATTTCAGTAAACAGTTTGCCATAATCGATAAGCTCAAATCTTTAACCAAGATAACCAAAAGTTTTGGTTTGAAAAAAGATAAAAACCAAATCACGGAAGAAATTGCCAAAAAAATTCAAAAGAACGCTTATGAAAATGTCCATGCCCTTAAAGAAGAGCGTTACACGCCGCCATATAAACAATTGGCAGAGCAGTTGCAGGTAAAAAATGAGCAGATTTTTAAGGCGGCGGTGTTTAATTTGTCCAATATTGCCATCAATCGCAAGCGCTATGCTTCAGAGATCATCAAAGAGTTTGAAAAAGTTTTAGAAGAAAGCGAACTCACGCCCGAGCAAAAACAATATCTGCAGAGCAAATTGGAACAAGTCAGACAAAGCCGCTAAGAAGATTTTTTCCTTTTATTTTTGAAAAAATCTTTGAGCAAAGTTGAGGCTTCTTCTTGCAAAATACCATATTCAACCTTTGGCTTATGATGGCATGTGGAAGCTTCAAAAAATTTAACGCCGTTTATAACCGCCCCGCCTTTGGTGTCAGGTGCGGCAAAATATAAATGTTCAATTCGCATAAAAGAAATGGCGGCGGCACACATGGTGCAGGGTTCAAGCGTGACATATAAATCAAGACCGCGCAGGCGATTTTGTTTGAGCTGTTCGCAAGCCTGTTTCATAGCCAATATTTCAGCATGTGCGGTGGCATCGAGAGCGTGTTCGGAAAGGTTATGAGCCTGAGCAATAACCTCGCCGCTTGCCGGGTCAACAACAACGGCACCGATGGGCACTTCATCAACTTGTGCCGCTTTTTGAGCTTGTTCCAAGGCCAAACGCATATAAAATTCTTGATTCATGATTTTCTCACATATTGAAAAATAAACATTTCTATATTATTATAACGCAAATTTATAAAAGGAAAGATAAATCTATGAGTGAAAGACTGGCAAAATATATGGCACGTTGCGGCGTATGTTCTCGCCGTGCGGCAGAAGAGTTAATCCGCCAAAAAAGAGTAACCGTTAACGGCAATATTGTCGATACGCCGGCATATAATGTAGATGGAAGCGAAAAAATTTTGCTTGATGGCGAAAAACTGCCGCAAATTGAGGCTGTCAGATTGTGGATTTATTATAAACCCACCGGGCTTGTGACCACACATCGTGATGAAAAAAATCGGCCCACGGTTTTTTCTCATTTGCCGGAAGATATGCCGCGTGTGATTTCCATCGGTCGATTGGACTTGAACTCTGAAGGTTTATTGCTTTTAACCAACAGCGGTGAGCTTTCGCGCAAGTTGGAACTGCCGTCAAATGGTTGGGCACGTCGTTATAAAGTCAGGGTCCATGGTATGGTCGATGCTGATAAATTGGCAGATTTAAAAAACGGGATTGAGGTTGACGGCGTGAAATATGGATCAATTAAAGCCGAGGTTGAAACCGTTAAAGGCACAAATGCTTGGTTGCTTGTGACCTTGACGGAAGGCAAAAACCGCGAAATCAGAAAAGTGATGAAAGCTTTGGGATTAGAGGTAAACCGCCTTATTCGCTTGTCATACGGCCCGTTCCAACTGGGCAGCCTGAAAGAAGGCGAGGTTAAGGAGGTGCCGCAAAAAGTTTTGAAAGAACAATTGGGGGCAAAGCTTTTATCATGAGGATAATCGGCGGTTCATATCGTGGAAAAATTTTAATTTCGCCCACATCGGCAAACGTGCGCCCGACATCTGACCGTGCCCGTGAATCCGTTTTTAATATTCTATATTCCAAACTTGAAGGTTCCTTGTCTGAAGTCGACTTGTTAGATGTTTTTTCGGGCAGCGGTGCTTTTGCGCTTGAGGCTGTTTCAAGAGGGGTGCGGTCGGCAACTTTGCTGGATATTGATACCAGGGATTTGCAAAAGAACGTGGCTTTATTTCCCAAGGAAAAAGACAAGATAAAAATTTTGCGGCAAGATGCCACCAATTTAGGCGAAGCAATAAAAAAATATCAGTTGGTTTTTATGGATGCGCCCTATAATAAAGGCTTGAGCGAGCAGGCACTGCAGCAGCTGGCTCAGAAAAAATGGCTGGATAACGAGGCTCTCTGCGTGGTGGAATTGGAAAAAAATGAGAATATTATCATTCCGCCGAGCTATAAACAGATTGATGAACGAAAATATGGCCTGGCCAAGGTTTTGTTTTTGCAATATCTCGGCTAGTCAAATTTTTTCACGGCAATTTTCTCAATCAGCAAGCTGTTGTCAATGACAGAAATCGGTGTTGTCACGGTCAAATATTCATCATTTTCATCATTTTTATAAGACTTATTGTTGAGCAAAATTTTGGCCACAAACACGCCTTTGCTGTCAAGCCATTTCTGTTGCTCCAATTGTTCAATCAGGGGCATTAAGGCTTTAGATGTGGTGTTCATGCGCAAAACAGGGGCAAATTTTTCATTAAGGGTGAGGGTGCCTTTACCCACCATCAAAAACGGCGGCCAATTGATTTGCGCATCTTTAATTTCAACCAGGCCGTCTTGAGCGAGCCATTCGCGTAAAGCAGCGGCAAAGGGTGCGCTGAAATCAATTTTTCCGACAATTTCAGAATCAATGAAAATATTTTTAATATTTTGCGACAAAGGATAATTAAGCAAGCCGTTGAGCTTGATATTTTTAAGCTCCAAAACAGATTTTGCAAAGGCCGCATTGGGGTTAACATCGTTTGGTGCAAGAGTTTTAAAAGCAAAAGAAAATTCTTCTATATCAGCCAAATCTTGAATGGCAATGTTATAAGCTTGGAACAAAATTTTTTGAATATAGGCCGTGGAAGACAGTGAGAATGAAAATTGATAATTCGGAATGGAAAGGTTGTGCGGTTTGCCATCAAGCATCAGAAATTGTTTGGGGGCTAATGTAATTTTGAAGTTAGACGGCATAAGAATGCTGTTATCAAAATTCACATATTCACAAGTCCAGGAACGGCGATCATATTTGTTATAGATTTTGATGTTTTTTATTGTTCCAAGATCAGCCAGGGGAAAAGCATTGAAAGAAATGTCATCATAAGCAACATCCCATGCGCTTTCGGAAAGAGCCTGTAAAGAGTAGAGCATATTTTGCTTAATGTGATAAATCAGAGCTTTTCTTTGCAAATAGGCATTAGAAAAAAGCAAGACAACAAGAAAAGCAATGATAAAAGAAAAAGCCGCCCATTTTTGATTGCTGCTCAGGTGAAATTTGCTTGCTTTTTTTTCAGCGGCAGCATCTTTTTCTTCCAAGTCAAAGATAGAATTATCAACAGGCGGCGTATTCATGAGCATTTACTCCTTATTGGCTTTGTCCAAGAGCATTTGGGCATGTGGATATTTTTTTGCGCTTTCAGCATTGAGTTCGGCGCATTTAGTCTCAATTCTTTGCTTTAAGGTAGCCATAAATTCTTTTTTATCCAGGCCGGTCGGAATAGGTTCCAAAAACTCAATCACCACTTTCCCCGGATATCTGAGAAAAGAGTTTTTTGCCCAAAAGAGGCCGGTATTAAGCGCCACGGGCACAACAGGCACATTGAGGTTTTGATAAAGAAAAACCAGACCGGGTTTATATTCGGTTGTTTTTCCGGGTTTGGTCCTGGTTCCTTCAGGAAAGATGATAATCGGTCTTCCTTTTTTTATGCGGTCTTTGGCATCTTTCAGAAGCTTTTTCAAGGTGGCACCGCCGGCGGCGCGGTCAACGGCAATCATTCCGTATAAATGTTGAGCCCAACCAAAAAGCGGCACATAAGTCAGCTCTTTTTTCAAGATGAAGACAGCTTTGGTGATATAAGAAGAAAGGCAATAAGTCTCAAGAGCAGATTGATGTTTTGGGGCATAGATAACCCCTTCCTGACGGATATTCTCTTTGCCGCGGATTTCGATGGTAATACCGCAAATTTTGAAAAAAGAGCAGCACAAAGGCATCCAAAATTTGTTCCAAAAAGGGATAGTGGCCTTGCGGCTGAAAAGGCCGATGATAGTGCCAATAATGCAGCCGAAAGCAAGTATAAAATAAAATAAAAAATTAAAAAGCAAAGAACGAATATAAAGCATTTTCAATATCCTTAAAAATCCAGATGGCGCATCAGCCAAACATATAAAAATTTGTTGTATTCGGAGGCAATGAGGCAAAAGCTCCGAGTTTTTGTCCACCATTCTTTAGCCACATAGTCGGAAAAAACCGGGTGCGGAATAATGGTCAGCTCCGGGTTTTGAAACTGAAATTCCAACACACTGCGGGGAAGGTGATAGTTAGAGGTGACCAAGCGAATGGATTTGATATTATTTTTTTTGAGCCAGGCTTGAGTGTGAATGGCATTTTCAATGGTGTTGGTAGACTTTTTTTCCAACAGCACGGTTTTTGCCGGCACGGAAAGATCTTGAGAAGCACAAATATCTTTCAGCGAAGTGTTTTTTTCCACGCCGGAGATAAAGAGCTGATCAGCCAAGCCGTTATTTAAGAGTTTAATCGCTTCGCTGATTCGGTTTCTGCCGCCGGTCAACACAACAATGGCCTGAGTTTTGGTTTTATCATCAATTTTATAATGGTTGATATGATAAGCAAACCAGGTCAAACCGGCCAGCCAAAAAATAAGAACCAAGATAAAAAAGAGCAACAAGCGTTTTTTCATCATAAACCTACATCATTTTTTGCAAAGTTTGTTTGACGGTATAATAAGCGGTCAACATGGCAATTATGCCGGCAAAGACAGGCAACCCGATAATAACCAACCAATCAAGAGAAGAGAGGCTGGCCTCGCTGATAATGCCGCCCTCAATTTGTTGTGCCAAAGAGGCAATGCCGAAAATGGTCGGCACGGCAAGCAATAAGCCGATAATGCCGCCCTGAAAAGCCAAAATGGCCGATCTTTTGGCATATTGTTGCGCCACATAGGTGTCTTTTGCGCCCATCAGGTGCAAAATCTCAATTGTATAGCGGTGCAGGCCGAGGCTGGTTTGCGTGGTATAAAAAATAGCCCCTGAGGTAATCATAATCACCAGAGCCAAAATGCTCAAAGCCAAGATTTTGATACCATCGGCAAATTGAATGAGCTTGTTGAGCCAAAGCTTGTGGTTGTCAACCGAGGCCATGGGCGTGGCTTTTGATAAGCTATAAGCCAAATCCATAAAGTCGACATCGGCATGAGGTTTGAGTTTCACATCGATGATTCTGGGCACGGGCAAATCTTTGATTTCGATTCCGTCTCCGAGCCAAGGTTGAATAAGTTTTTCGAGCTGTTTGTCGGTCAGAGGAGCAGCTTTTTCCACATAATTGAGACTTTTTAAAAGCTCAAGAGCTTTGTTTTGGTGTTCAAGCGTTTCTGCAAGGGCCTTATCCGGGTCAATATTTGTAGAAGGCATAATCTGCACGGTGAGAGAGCCCAAAATACTTTCATTCCAGTTATAAAGCATGGAATTGATGGAAAGCACGCCGGAAAGTGTCACGGCAAACAAGAAAACGGCAATAGCCACCATAATTTGCAAGAACAAACTGGTGCTGTCGCCTTTGAGAGGCAGCTCTTCATGACGGGCAATAAACACGGTATTTTTAGACATGGAAGCCTCCCATATTAACGGGCGTATTGGGCGCAAAAATCTTCAGATTGCGGTTTTGCAGGTGCAAACGCGGATAAGCAAAATCAGAAATCAGTTTTTCGCTGTGTGTTGCAATAACCACGGTGGTGCCCAAGCGGTTGAGTTCCACAAAAAGCTTCATGAGTTTGGGGGCAATATCATTATCAACGTTGCCGGTCGGCTCATCGGCGAGCAGAAGGTCGGGACGGTTGATAACGGCTCTGGCAATGGCCACGCGTTGTTTTTCGCCGCCGGAAAGAGTGGCCGGTGTTGCCTGAATGGAGCGGTCAAGTTCAACCCATTGCAGAAGTTCCATCACTCTTTTTCTGATTTCGCGTTCATCCATGCCGCAAACGCGTAAAGGCAGAGCCACATTGTCAAAGGCCGAAAGGTGATCAATCAAGCGAAAGTCTTGGAAAACAACGCCGATTCTGCGTCTGAGCATGGCCAAAGCATCGCGGTTGGCAAAGTTTACGTTATGCCCGAACACGCTAACCGTGCCGCGGCTGGGCTTTTGAGCCAAATACATCATACTTAAAAGAGAAGTTTTACCGGCGCCGCTTTTGCCGGTGAGAAAGTGGAAAGAGCCTTTTTTGAGGGAGAGTTTGATATCGCTGAGAATTTCTGGTCCCTGCCCATAGCGGATTCCCACATTTTGCATTTCAATAATGGCGTTAGACTTATTATTTACAGGTCCGAGCAATTTCTGACTCCCGAAGAATTAACAAATTTCTCTCATCATAAGACATGATAATAAATAGGTCTACAAAATATTTCACTTAATAAAATGTTTTTTCTCTTTTCTAAAATAAAATTTGTGCCTATATTGGGCTCAAGAGGTAAAAAATGCAAATTTATTGTCCCAAATGTAAAACAGGTTATGAGATAGATGCATCTGTTGTTCCCGAAACGGGAAGAAAGCTGCGCTGTGCCGTATGTCAAAAAGTGTTTAAATGCATGCCGCAAGATTTGGTGGATGGTTCCAAACTGCGTCAAGCTGAGTTTACGGAAGAAGAAAAAAAACACCTGGATGAAAAAGGACATTTGCAGGAAGAAGAAATCCCCCCTGCAGAGGCAGCGCCGGAACAATCCGAGCAAAAGGCAGCCACAGATAATGCAGAAGAAGCAGTTGTTGAAGAGGGGGCAAAAAAAACCTTGGATGAACTGGCCTCGGATAACAGCTATGTCAAAGATATTTTTGAGCGTCTGTCAACGGAAACGCAAAATTTGTTTCAATCTGACCAAGAAGAACCCAAAAGCAAAAAGGTGGTCTTCGGCTTAAAAAAAATGTTCGGCATAGTCAATCCGCGCAACATTAAATATTATATTTTTGCTTTAGTGGCTTTGCTGCTTTTAATCATGTATTATGCCCGTTATGAAATTGTCAGAAACGTGCCGGCCATGGAAAATATATACAATCTTTTTGGCATAGAGTCGGTCATTCCGGGTGAGGGGCTGGAGTTTCAAAATGTGGTCCGCCGCGAGTTTGAAGAAGATTTTGTTCCCAAATTGGAAATCAAAGGCTTTATTGCCAACAAAACCGAAAACAGCAAAGATATTCCGTTGATTAGGATAGAGCTGTTGGATAAAGACGGAAAATTGATTCAATATAAAACCTTCAATTCTGTTTTGCCGGTAGTTCCACGGTTGGAAAAAGTTCCGTTCAGTTTTGTTGTGGTCAGACCGTCTCCGTTAACAAAATATGTTTATTTAACCTTTGTGCCCAAGGCGCAATAAATAAGAAAAGTCACAATAAAAAAACTCCGATTTTTTTTCGGAGTTTTTTTATTGCATATTTTTTTTGGCATACTGTTTGCATATGAATAGGCAAATGATTTTTAATTATCCAAAACTATTGGGGAGAATATAATGGATAATACAAAATATGTTGCTTTATCACGCCAAATGGCTTTGTGGAAACAAATGGACGTTGTTTCCAACAACATGGCCAATATGAACACATCGGGCTATCGTCAAGATGAGGCGGTGTTTGCTTCATACATTCATCAAGCTCCGGAAGATATAAAAGTCAAAGGTTTGGCCGCCAAACCGTTATATTTCACACAAGATTACGGCACCTACAGCAATTTTGCTGAAGGCATGTTGGCAGAAACCGGCAATACGCTGGATGTGGCCATCAAGGGAGATGCCTTTTTTGCCGTTCAAACCGCAGGTGGCGAAAGATATACCCGCAAAGGCAATTTCACGCTTGATTCAGATGGCATGTTAGTTACCACGGAAGGCGAGCCTGTTTTGTCAGAAAACAATGAGCCGTTTTTCTTTGCCCCCGGAGAAAAAGAAATCACCATCATGGAAAACGGTGATGTCTATACCGAAAACGGCCCGGTCGGCAAAATGAAAATTGTGAGCTTTGCCGATAATCAACAGTTGCTCAAAGTGGGCAATACTTTGTTTGAAAATGTGGACGGCAACGCCATGACCATTGGCGAGGATAATATCCGCGTTTTGCAGGGAAAATTGGAAAAATCCAATGTCAATTCGGTAGAAGAAATGACCAAATTGGTAAGCTTGCAACGTTCATATGAATATGTTCAACAAATGATAGACGAAGAGCACGATCGTCTGTCCAATACAATCAGTGCATTTGCGCAAATGATATAATATAAATAGGGAATAAAAACATGAGATCATTAAATATAGGTGCAACCGGAATGCTGGCTCAACAAACCAATGTTGATGTCATTTCCAACAACATTGCCAACATGAACACCACGGCATATACCAAACGCCGTGCCGAGTTCAATGATTTAATTTATCAAAACTACATTCGCCCGGGAGCTCAGTCATCTGCCGGACAAACCATTGTTCCGGCCGGTGTTCAGCTCGGAACAGGTGTTAGAACCGCAGCCGTATATCGTATTACCGATGGTTTTGGCGTGACCAAAACTGATGCTCCTTTGGACCTGGCTATTCAGGGAAGAGGCTATTTCCAAATTGAGCTGCCGGAAGGAAAAGGCACGGCCTACACCAGAGACGGTGCTTTTCAACAAAACGGAGATGGCGTTATTGTTACCCATGACGGTTATGTCGTTCAGCCGGAAATCACCATTCCAGATGATGCGGTTGAAGTTTATGTCAACACCTCAGGTGAAGTTTGGGTCAAACAAGATGGCGAAACAGACGAGATTAATGTAGGCCAGTTAGAGCTCGCCACCTTTGTCAACGAAGCCGGTTTGGAAGCCATTGGTAACAACCTGTTCACGGAAACGGAAGCTTCGGGAGCACCCGTATTGGATAACCCCGATGCCGAAGGTTTCGGTTCCATTTTGCAAGGTTATTTGCAAACTTCAAACGTCAATGCCGTTTCAGAGATAACCGAGCTGGTATCTGCCCAACGTGCTTATGAGATGAACTCAAAAATCATCCAAACTTCAGACCAAATGTTAAGCACCATCAATCAAATGAAATAAGGTGAGAAATAATGTCTAAAGTTTTGCTTTTCATATCAATTTCATTTTTTGCTTTGGGGATAATGACGGCAAAAGCCGATGTTTCCGTCACAAGCGATGATATAGAAACGGCTTTGGTGGAAGAATTTTCCGCCCAAGGTGTGGATGATGAGATTGAGTTGGAGATTTTTGGCGGACAAACAAGCTTTTTTGTTCCGCAGGCAAAAAGCTTCAAACTCATGGTCAGCAATTTGAAGTTTGATGAGATGCAAAACAAATTCAGTGCAGAGGTAGAAGTTTTTGCAGACGGAAAAACTGCGGGAAAGAGCAGCTTGATGGGAAAATATTACCCGGTAGAAGAAATTTATGTTCCGGCACGCAATTTAGATAAAGGTGAGGTTATTCAAGAATCTGATTTGAAAAAAATCAAAGTAAGAAGCACGCGGATTAAACCCAATTATGTTACCTCGGCAGAAAAATTGATTGGCAAAGAAGTCAAAAGAGCTCTGAAAGTCGGCAAAGTTATCAGCAGTAAAGAAGTGGGAGAAGAAATTCTCGTCCACAAAAATGATAAGGTCAATTTGCAATATAAGACCGACAGAATGCAGATAACGGCGGTTGGCGTGGCTCAGGAAGACGGTGCCAAAGGTCAGAAAATAGAAGTGGAAAATACACATAGTCATAAAAAAGTTTTTGGCACGGTGATAGATGCCAACACTTTGGAAGTTGATTTTCAATAGAGGGGAGCTGTTGAGATGAACAAACAAAATAACAAGATATTAAAGATGACCTGCATGTTATTGATGGCAACATCATTATCAGGCTGTGTCGGAATGTGGGATAGGTTAACCTCGGTCGGAGCCGAGCCGAAAATGACGGCAATTGAAAACCCGACAGAGGCAGAGGGCTACAAGCCGGTATCCATGCCGATGCCGGAAACAATAGAGAGCAAACAGAGTGCCAATTCATTGTGGCGCAAAGGTTCCACCGGCTTTTTCAAAGACCAGAGAGCCTCAAAAGTCGGAGATATCATCACGGTCAACATTGTGGCCAAAGATGCCGCCATTATGGAAAACGAGATGGAACAAAATCGTGATGACAACTCAGATACATTAGGTATAGGGGCTTTGGCCGGTTTTGAAAAAAATGTCAGTTCGGCACTTCCGGGAGGCAATGATATGGATGCCCTCATAGATGTTTCCTCCAACCGGGAAATTTCTGCCGATGGCAAGGTTGACAGACAAGAAAAAATAGACGTGACCATGGCCGCCATTGTTACCCAAGTTTTGCCGAACGGCAATTTGGTGATAGAGGGCACGCAAGAGATTCGCGTGAGTTATGAGCTGAGGAGATTGACGGTCAGAGGAATAATCAGAAGGGCCGATATCAGCTCCAATAATACGATTCAGTCGGACAAAATTGCCGAGTTGCGCGTATCTTACGGCGGCAAAGGTGTGGTCTCGGATGTTCAACAACCCAGATACGGACGTCAGTTCTTAGATATTTTGGCACCGTTCTAAAACAAGTTTTGTTAAAAGCAGTTGTTTCTATATTCCCTAAGCAATTGCTTTTGAACAAAGAATTATTATGTTTCTGAAAGCGAGAAAAAATCTCCCCATTTTTTCTCAAAAAAGAAAAGAACATTTTACATTTATTGAAATATTCCCTATAAATAAATAGAAATGTTCTTAACATTCCCAAAAGTCTGCCATCGGTTATCGGTGGCAGACTCCTATAAGGAAAAATAATTATACAACAAAGGAAGTAAAGATGAATACAACCTCAAATCAAATTGATGTGGCTGAAAAAGAAGCTTATTTGCTAAACAACTTTGCAAATGCTTTGTTAAAAGCCGCAGAAAGCAACAATCAACAAGAAAGACTCTTGGCGATTGACCACAATTTGAAACTCTGGGTTGAGATAGAAACATCGCTTAAAAGCGCAAAGAACTTGCTTCCCGAAGAAGTTAAAAAGAACCTGTTCAAGCTGGCCGATTTTGTAAAATATATGACCATGAGCAAAGGCATTAATATGGGCAAGGAAGACTTTAAAAGTCTAGCCAACATTAACAGCCAAATTTCAATGGGTATACAAGAGTCGGTCAAAAACAACTTGGCAGCCGAAGAAGCATTCTCTCTTCTGAAATGTGCCATGGATTTATCCAAAGCCAAAGAAAAATCCAATGCCGGAGAATTGGCCCGTGCGCTGGATAATAATATGCAATTGTGGGTATACATCAAAACTTTGGCAAACTCCAAAAAAAGTGCCATTCCGGAAGATATCAAAGGAAATTTGACCAAACTCGCAGATTATGTATCTAAAAAGACGATAGAAATAGGAAGAAACATCAACAATATAAATGTCAAAGCATTAGATAGTATGATAGATACAAATTTACAAATCAGTGATGGTTTGATGAACCATCAAATGCGCTTAGCAAGAAAATAAACTTATTCAGTAAGACAAGATTCAAAAAAGTCCCGGCACCAAAAGTCCGGGGCTTTTTATCTGTCATCACGGGATAAAGTCGGGCAATAACGCAATTCGGAAGAGCTAAAAGATGTGTGCCCTTTAGGGGCCAAGCTACGTATTTCGTGAATTGAAAGAGGTTCCCTAAGATGAGCTATTTTATGCCTTAAAGACATTAATTTTTCGGGAATGTTAGTGTCAAAAATATTTTTTAGTTTTTTGTCACTTTCAATATAATCAGAAACATTATCGAAGCCGCCTTGTTTCATACAGGACTGAACAATTTCGCATTGAGAAAAGTCTAGTTTTGAAATATGTTCATGCCTCAAAACTTTGTTAAATTCATCTAGTTGTTTTTGAGAAAATTCAGTATCTGAAGTCAGTCGACAGGTTAATTCTAATAAAGCAGAATCATCTGCGGGGATTTTTTCTGGGTTCAAAGCAAATTCTTCAAGTTTTTGATAAGTGTTAGGCATAAGATAAGTCATGGCACCACCTTTAATCTCACGTTTATAAGTTGGTGAATTAATATCTTTTCCAAGGAGCCGATTAACGGTATAACCTATTTTTGAGCGCTGAATGTTATATATATCAAAAACAGCCTTTGCATATCTAGGATGTTCCTGCATTATTTTTAAAAGGGCAAAGGTGTCACATTTTCTTTCATCGAAGGTTCCCATCGCCGTATGCAAACCTTCATGATACAAACCGCGTTTGTATAAAATTTCAGCTCTTTCATCATTGGGAATAGCCAAAAACTGTTCTATTATTTCTTGGGATGCTCCATCAATATTACGAGGTAAAGCATTATTGGGTTTGGGTTCCATACAAATCAATTGCATATTTCCGATATGTCTGTCAAAAAAATTGGTATTAGACAAAGCTTGATTAAAAATTTCTTGAGCATAAAACTGTTCTCTGGTAACATTTCCAAAAAGGATATCATCTTTGTTTTGTTCATATGAAAAAGATGCTCCGTGTTTTTGCAAAAAATCAAAAACAACACGGCTCCGAGCTTCTGTGTCAGATAATTGCGGGTTTTGTTTTTTTATTTTTTCAAAACTTTCTCTAAATTCATAAGCATTAATCACCACAATATTTTGAGATAAACCAATATCAGCATCTTTTTGCATTGTTCCTAAATTATATTGAGGAGATTCTTCTGTTTTAACAAAAGAAGAAACTTGCCTAGCAATGAGCTCAGACAATTTTTTTGGATAATCGGAATAATCTTCTATAAACTTTTTATATAAAGCTTCAGCATTCATGGAAATCCTCAATAAAAATATCAGAAACCTAAATAAAGTATATCACAATATTGAAAAAAATAAATAAAAAACAAAAAAAAGCCTTGCAGACTATTAATTTGCAAGGCTTTTCTGATTGGTAGGGGTAGTCAGACTCGAACTGACACGGCCTGAGGCCACAAGATTTTGAGTCTAGCGCGTCTACCAATTCCGCCATACCCCCATCAGATAACGGAGATATTGATATTATAATAAAGCGCATCTGTCAATAGTTTTTTTTCACAAAAAAATAAAAGCCCTTTGAAAAGGGCTTTTGAGGTGTGTTATTTTTGAATATTATTGGTATTCATCGGCGGTTGAGATGAGATATTTCCGTCTTTAAGAATTTGATATTCCATAAAATCATAGGGATAATAAATATTATTTCCGTGCAAATAAAAAACATTGTTTTTTTCATTGGGGTTTATAAGTTTTCCGCCCAAGGCTTGTAAGATGAGTTTTGAAAATTGATAAGCTGATATGGTGGGCGGAAGTTTTTCTTTATAATTAAAAATAAAGGCTGGAACCTTTCCTTGTTCCACAATGAGTTTATTATGTCCCCACATACCGTGATAGTTGAACAATTGCCCATGGTCTGCAGTAAAGAAGATGACATATTTTCGGTTTTGATTATGTTTTTCAAAAGTATTGATAATTTCATCAACCACAAAATCATTATAGAGCAAAGCATTGTCATAGCTATTGACCATATAGGTGAGTCGATCGGCATCGGGAGTGTCGGGTAAAAATTTCTGAAACTTATCTTTATGAGCCTGATAATGTTTCTCATAAGGCAGGTGAGGTGTGCGCAAGTGTAACACCACAAATTTTTTGCCTTTGGAAAAATCAATTTTATCAAGCAAAAGAGCCAAACCTTCATCGCGATGCTGACTGAAAAAAAGCGGTTCGGAGTCATTAGTGACAATATGGTCAATATATTTTTCACCAAGGTTCATCAGCAGACGAGATTCTTGATTGGAGTAATAATAAGTTTCAAAGCCGTTTTCTTTTGCGGTTTTAAAAAGATTTCCGCTGAGATTCCTGATTTCTTTAATGTTTCCCGGTTCGCGGATTGTGTTAAAAAACAAAGTGGTTGAAGTTGCGGTAGAAATTCCGGGAGAAATGAGTTTTGCAAAAGCTACATCTTTTGCGTTTTGGAGTCTTTGGCTTAAAAGCGGAAAAGTGTTTCTTTCATAGCCAAACATCGGCATATGTTCACTATATAAACTTTCACCGAAAATCAGTAAGACATTATCATCTTTTGCTGCAACTTTTTGCAGGGAATAGGGCGTATAAGCCACTTCGGAAGAAGAGTTATCCAGCCAAAGATAGCGAAATAAAAAATAAGAAAAAGTGTTGATACTGTTTTTCAAAGAGGAGCGTGTCGGACCGGGCTGGAAATACCAAACATTTTTCACCTCATAAAACTCGGAGTTGTCTTTGGGAGGCTCAACAAAAAAATATTCCGCAGCACGATAAGGTTTGTGAGCGGCAAGGTAGAAAACAACCAAAAACATCCAGCTGATTTTAACGCACTTCTTGCTCCCTTTATAAAAAGCAAAAATTGCCAAGCCGTAAAAAAGGATAATGGAAGGCATAACAAACCAGGTTTGCTGCAAATAAGCCGTATCAAAAACATCTCTTTTTTCATAAAAAATATTCATAATTTCGCTTGCGGTAATGGGATGGCCGAAAAATGCCATAAAATTGAGCTGCACGCTTTGCATCAAAATAAACAGACACAAAAATAAATAAACAACAAACTTCTGACAAAATGAGAGCAGAAACATAAAGCCGAAAACATAAAAGACAAAAAGAGGTTCCAGCATGATATGCGTATCAGCCAGGAGATTCATAATCAAATCCGGCGCAAAAGAGGCCAAAGTAGCCCAAAAAGCAAAGATAAAGTTTGGCTTTATGTTGTTGTTTTGCGGTTTAAGAAAAGCTAAAATTTTGTTCATGTTTGTCTCAAAGTTTAGGGGTTATTTTTTTTAAATCTTGCGTATTTTGTTTTTTATGGAATATGGGGTTTCCGTGAGCATCAAAATGATATTTAATAAAGCCGTAAGGAAAGAAGATATTTCCGCCATGCAAATAATAAGATTTGTTGTTCAGATTCGGGTTGTTGATTTTATAGCCGAGAGCAGCCAAAATTTTTTCTCCCAGCTGATAAGAAGAAATTGTTTTAGAAAGTTGAGGCACCTTGTTCCCGATGATAATTGCCGGAACTTTTCCAAGCTCACCTTCCAGATGATTATGCCCCCACAAGCCATGATAATCAAAGAGCTGACCATGATCGGAAGTAACAAACGCCAGATGATTCTTGCCCTTATTTTTGCTTGCAAATTTTTCTAAAATTTGGTCAATGACATAATCTGTATAAAGGAGCGCATTGTCATAAGTATTGACGGAATATTCCAACCTGTTTTCAGATTCGGTCGGCAAAAATTTTTCAAATTTTTCTTTGTTTTCGGCATAATGTTTTTCATAAGGTGAATGAGGTGCAATCATTTGCAGAACGATAAATTTTTTGCCTTTGGAAAAGTCAATATTGTCAAGCCGGACAGCCAGACCTTCATCTAAATAAGCATCAAAAAAATCGGGGTCGGATTCTTTGTTCAGGCTATGATCGATATATTTTTCACCCAGCCCCACCACAAGGCGAGATTCTTGGCTGGAAAGATAATAAGTCTCAAAGCCGTTTTCTTTGGCCAATTTGAACATATTGGCCTGCAAACTTTTGAGTTGTTTGATGTTAGCAGGTTCTCTAACCATATTAAAAAACAAAGCGGTTGAGGTTGCCGTTGTCACGCCGCAAGCAACACATTCTGCCATTTCGGCTTGATTAGGATTCTGATTTATTCTTTTGCTCAAAAGCGGAAATGTGTTTCTTTCATAACCAAACATCGGCATATGTTTCGGGGTGAGGCTTTCTCCGAAAATAACCAAGATATTTTGCACATCGGAGGGAATTTTTTCAATTTTATAAGGTTGATAATCAATGGCAAAAGAAGCAGGATCATGTTTGAGATATTGAAAAAAGAAATAAGAAAATGTGTTAATGCTGTTAACGAAAGAAGCCCGGGTTGAACGCGGCTGAAAATAGATAAAAGTTCTGGTTTCAAAGAAAGCGTGCATTGGTTTGTGAGACATAAGATATAATACGGCAACAAACATGGCGGCAATTTTGCGCGAAGTTTTGCTCGTTTTATAAAACACAAAAATCGTTGTGCCGTAGAAGAGCACTATCATCGGCATCACAAACCAGGTTTGGCGCAAATATTCAATTTTAAAAACATGTTCTGTTTCTGTAAAAATACTCAAAATTTCATTAGGCGTAATGGGCTGTCCGAAAAAAGCAATAAAGTTGAGTTGGATGATTTGCATCAAAATAAAGAGCGCCAGAACAATATAAACAAAAACATTTTGGCAAAAAGACAAGAGCAGCATAAACCCGAAAGTATATAATATGAAAGAAGATTTCAGGACGATTCTGGTATCGGCCAAGAGGTTCATAACCAAATCGGGAGCAAAGGTAGCAAGCGTTGCAACAACGGCAAAAATCAGATTCTTTTTAAAACTTCCTTGAGAAGGAAATAAAAATTTTTGGATGAAAAACTTAAGCATACATATCACTCCACTGAAAAAATATATAAAACTCTATATGATATTATATTTTTTTCAACAACCTTTATTCGAAAATCTAATTTTTTTTCGCAAATAGAAAAAAGTGGAGATGGTTAGGACAATATTATAAGGATGCTCGGTCAACCAGCAAATGGCAATATCGGCTTGCAAGAAGATAACCACAAACCACACGCCGATAACATAAACGCCAAGAGCCAAAAGCTCCAAAGCCATGGCAGTTTGAGTTTTCCCCATGCCGGAGATAATCCCGAGCAAAATAAAACCCGGCACGAGCGTAAAATAGCTGCTCATGGAGGCATAGTAAGCATTTGTTGCCATATGTATCAGCACGGTGTCATCGGTATAAATACGCATCACATAAAAAGGAGAAATGATAAGGAGAGATATAACAACAAAACCGCAGAGATATCCAAGCGCAATAATTTTTCTCACACTCGGAAAAATTTGTTTTTGCTCGTTGAGCCCGGTTAAGTTTCCGGCAATGGTATTGGCCGTTCCGTAAAGAGCGTTGAGCACCATAAAAGGCAGAGCGCTGATGCTGCGCAAGACATTGGAGATGGCCAGCTCATCTTCGCCCAAATGTTCAACGGCCAGCATGAAAAACAACCAAGTGGAAAAAGATACAAAATTTTGCAAAATGCACCAAACGGAAAGGCGCATAATTTGTATCAAAATTTTCAAATTGCGAAAATAAGGGATATCAAGACCAAATTTTTTATAGTTATTTTTCTTGAGCGTATAGATAATGAAAAATATGGCAGAAGAAGCCTCTGCCAAAACAGAGGCCAAGGCAGCCCCTCTGATTCCCATAACGGGGCAGCCGAATTTTCCAAAAATTAAAATATAATCCAACACCACATTGGCAATCAGCATAACAAAGGCATTGAGAGAAAGCACTTTAGTATCGGTAATGCCGATATAATAAGACCGAAACATCACAATCATAAAAGAAAAAACAAAACCGTAAGAGCGCGGAATAAGATATTCCATTGCGGCGTTAAAAACCGCATCGGAAGAAACGAGAAAACGGAGACAATCAGCGGCAAAAAAATGCAAAGATATAATGATAAAAGCGGCACAGACAAAAAGAAAAAACAAACTCTGATAAAAAATTTGCCCGATACGTTTATATTTTTTTGCACCGTTATTTTGCGCAATGAGAATTTGTGCACCGATGGCAAAACCATATCCGAGCATAAAAATCATCACATAAAAAACAGCGGCAATGGCAGAGGCGCCGAGCTCCACTTTACCGACGCGTCCCAAAAAAGCCGTATCTGTCAAACCAATAAGTTGCTGAATAATCATACCCACCAAAATGGGGTAGGCAATTTGCCAAATTTGTTTGTAACCGTATCGCATAAAAAACTCAAAGATATTAAAACTTAAAGTCAGGCTAACATTGGCAGCAGGTCTTGTCAAACCATAAAATTTTATCTTGATTCTTTGAGGGAGATTTTTATACTTCAAGCAGATTGAGGAAAAAAATGTTGTTTGAAAGTTTAGATTCTACCATCAAAAAATGTATGGATTCTTATGCCTGCGGTAAATATAAAACCGCAGAAAAATTGTGCCGACATATATTAAAGAAACAGCCGCAAAACAAAAATATGGAACTCACGTTGGGCAACATATATTTTTTGCAAAAAAAATATGATGAAGCGTTAAAGATATACCAAAATCTGTGGCAAAAGGATAAGGATTCTTTTGCTCTCAATATAAATTTGGCAAATGTTTTCTTAGAAAAAAAAGATTATACCGCGGCAGAAAAATTTGCCGAAATTGCATTGCGACAAGATTCTCAAAATGAGCAATGTATCCAAATTTTGGGGTTGAGTTTGTTGGAGCAAAACAAACCGCAAAAGGCGATAAAAATATTTGCCGAGGCAATCTCCAACAAGACAAAAAATGCATGGATTTACAATTACATAAGCCAGTGCTATCAGCAAATGGGCGCAACAAAAGAAGCACTTGCCGCAGGCTTTAAGGCGGTTGAATTATCCCCCGAAGATGACAATCAGCATATCAATTTTGGTTATATGCTTTATGAGCTGGCACTGGATTCTGATGATGAAAAAATCAAAAAATATGCACAAATTTGGCAAGAAAAATTTCCCGAAAATAAAATTGCCGAACACATGGGAAATGCGCTTTTAAAAAAGCAAGAAAACGGCAAAATAAATGTTGAATATATTCAAGAAATTTTTGATATTTTTGCCGATGATTTTGAAGAAGTTTTAGCCGGTTTGGAATATAAAACGCCGCAAAAAATCGGCCGTTTTTTGTCAGAAATTTATGCTGATTCTCATAAGAAAAAATTGAAGATTTTAGATGCCGGATGCGGCACCGGCTTATGCGGAAAATATCTCAAACCCTATGCCGGATTCTTTTCTTTAAGCGGGGTAGATATATCATCAAAAATGTTGGATTCTGCCAAGCAAAAAAAACTCTATAATCATCTCTGTTGTGATGAATTGGTCCATTTCTTAAGCTGCAAAAAAAACAGCTATGATTTGATCGTTTCAGCAGATGTTTTAACTTATTTTTCAAGCTTGGATTCGCTGTTTTTAAACGTGCATAATTCATTGAAAAGAAACGGAAAATTTGTGTTTAGCATCAGCGCAAACGATGAAGATGAAACAGATTTTGTTTTGCACATATCCGGGCGCTATAAGCACCATATAAATTATATAAAAAGCTTGGCAAAAAAATATGGATTCGATATAGAAAAAACAGAAAAACACATTTTGCGAAAAGAGGGTGGAAAAGGAGTAAACGGATATATAATTTCTCTCATCAGGCAATAAAAAAAACTCTTGTAAAAAACAAGAGTTTTTTTTATGCATTAAATCTAAAAAATTATTTAGATTTTTTAGAGCTAGAACTTGTTTTGCAAGCAGCAGATTTTGT
>CALXWB010000025.1 GCA_944392225.1 uncultured Alphaproteobacteria bacterium
GCACTGTAAGAGAGGCAGTCAAACTGAGGCGGTCAAGCTGGCTTTTCTTTTATATGAACGCGGCACAAAAGTTCCGCCAAGAATGGGAAGAGCATCGCGGTTTCAAGGCACTGTAAGAGAGGCAGTCAAACTGAGGCGGTCAAGCTGGCTTTTCTTTTATATGAACGCGGCACAAAAGTTCCGCAAAGAATGGAAAGAGCATCGCGACCTCGAGGCACTGTAAGAGAGGCAGTCAAACTGAGGCGGTCAAGCTGGCTTCAGCTTGTTAACTTTTTAGGTACATTTTCTCTAATTTTTTAATCTCGTCACGATAGACCATAGCTTGTTCAAACTCAAGATTGGCGGCGGCCTCACGCATAGCTTTTTCCAAATCTTTGAGCTTCTTATCAATATTTTTGATATCTTTGATGTTCGGCGTGTCTTTGGCCACCTCGACATAATCGCCTTTGGTCATTTCTTCAAGAGCATTGGAAATCTTTTTCTTGATAGTTTGCGGGGTGATACCGTGCTCAATATTATATTTTATCTGTTTATCGCGGCGACGATTTGTTTCATCTAATGCGGCTTTGAGCGAATCCGTCATCTTATCGGCATATAAAATCACGCGGCCTTCGGCATTGCGGGCAGCACGGCCAATGGTTTGGATGAGCGAGCGGGTGGAACGCAAAAAGCCTTCTTTATCGGCATCCAAAATGGCCACCAGCGAACATTCGGGAATATCCAAACCTTCACGCAGCAAGTTGATGCCGACCAAAACGTCAAACACACCCAAACGCAAGTCGCGGATGATTTCTATTCTCTCCAGCGTATCAATATCGGAGTGCAGGTAACGCACCTTAATGCCGTTTTCGCTCAAATATTCGGTCAAATCTTCGGCCATTTTCTTGGTTAAGGTGGTGACCAATACGCGCTCGCCTTTTTCGGCCGTTTTATGACATTCGTGCATCAAATCATCAATCTGGTCATCTACCGGGCGAACAATGCACAACGGATCAGACAAGCCTGTCGGGCGAATGACTTGCTCAACAAACACGCCTTTGCTTTGCTCCAGCTCCCAATCTCCGGGGGTGGCGGAAACAAAAATGGTTTGGCCGCGCATTTTATCCCATTCGGCAAACTTCAAGGGGCGGTTGTCCACGCAAGAGGGCAGGCGGAAGCCATATTCGGCCAGTGTGTGTTTGCGGCTGTAATCCCCCTTATACATGGCGCCGATTTGCGGCACGGAAATGTGGCTCTCATCAATAAAGACCAAAGCATCCGGCGGCAGATATTCAAACAATGTCGGCGGCGGATCGCCGGCCTTTCTTCCGGTTAAGTGCCGTGAATAGTTTTCAATACCTTTACAACTTCCTGTCGTCTCAAGCATTTCCAGGTCAAAACGGGTGCGTTGCTCAATTCTTTGTGCCTCAAGCAATTTACCTTTGTTTTTGAAATCTTCTATGGTTTCTTTCAGCTCTTCTTTGATGGTCACAATGGCTTGCGAGATGGCCGGCCGCGGCGTGACATAGTGGTTAGCCGGATAGATGGTGACCGTGTTTAAGGTTGCCGTCTTTTTGCCGGTTAAAGAATCAAACTCGTGAATGCTTTCAATTTCATCGCCAAAGAAAGAAATGCGCCAGCCGCGGTCTTCATAGTGCGCCGGAAAAATATCCAAAACATCGCCGTTGACCCTAAAAGAACTGCGAACAAAGTTTTGTTGATTGCGCTCATATTGCAGCTCGGTCAAATGGCGGCAGACATCTTTGATATCTACGCTATCTCCCACCGTCAGAGGAAAGGTCATGGCGGAATATGATTCCACATCGCCCAAGCCATATATGCAGGAAACCGAGGCCACAATAATCACGTCTCTGCTTTCCAAGATGCTGCGGGTGGCGGCGTTTCTCATACGGTCAATCTGTTCGTTTAAGGCCGAATCTTTTTCAATATAAGTATCTGTCTTGGGAATGTAGGCTTCCGGCTGATAATAATCATAGTAGGAAACAAAATATTCCACATGGTTTTCGGGGAAAAACTCTTTCATTTCCGAGTAAAGTTGCGCGGCCAAAATTTTGTTTGGTGCCATGATCAAGGCAGGCCTTTGTGTTTGTTCAATAATCTTGGCCATGGTAAAGGTCTTGCCCGAGCCGGTGACACCTAACAAAACTTGCGATCTTTCACCGCGGTCGATCCCTTCGCAAAGCTCTTTGATGGCTTGCGGCTGATCTCCGGCAGGGGCATAAGGAGAATGTATTTTGAGCTTCATCTTACGCTCCGTTAATTTTTGTCAGGTTGCTGATAGTTTTCTTTGAGCAGAGAGGCATCATAAATTTTGCTGAAATCGCTATAGGCAGAAATGTTTTCAACTGCTTGGTCAATGGCGTTCATATCCACTCTGTCTGTTTCCAGATTGCTGGTCAAAACCTTAAAACTGCTGGCGTAAGGCGTTTTTTCAAAATAGGTCATAAAGGTGTTCCTGATGCGGAAAATTGTGGTGTCCTTTTCTGCTTTTTTGAGCGCGGTTATCCAATCCAATATATATTTGATTTGCTCTTGGCTCAGCTCTTGTCCGGGTTTGGGCTTTTCTATCAAATATTTTATATTCTCTGCCGCTTGGTCCCATTGTTTGTCTTGCCAATAAATGTCGGTTTTTAACAAAATGGCATTTTTGCTGTAATCATCTTCTAAAAGTGCCAGAGCTTCTTTGTTTTTGTTGAGACTCATTAATCCCTTGGCGCGAATGATTTTGCGATACTGTCTCAAGTTGGCAGGCAAGCCTTCCGATGCGGTGTTGTCCAAAACCTCCAGCGCGCCGATGTTGTCTGCCTCAAACAAATAAATTAAGGCTAATCTGGCTCCGATTTGCGCTTTGGTCAGGGGGGACAGGTTGACAAAACGCAACTGCTCTTTGAGCAAATTGGCAGCACTATCCAGCAAATCTGCCGCAACCATTCGGTCGGCTATGTTTTGGGCAATTTGCGTATAACTGCGGCTTTTCGGTGCCAGCCATTCAAAATCTTTATACAGCGCAATGGCTTTGACAGAGCTCATCTCATCGGCCAGATTGTTAATATACAAATCTTCAAACAACTTTACCATCTTATCCAAAATCTGGTCTTGTTGTTTAGAATCGGCCAGGTTCAGGCTTTCTTGATATGTCCTTAAGGCGTTGGTATAGTCTTTGTTTTCGGCATATACTTTTGCCAAGGTGTTCAAGAGCTCTAACTTGAACTTGGGTTCACCCCAGGCAAAGCGTAGTCTTTCCAGCTCTCTGATGGCGTCGGACAATTTAATGAGGTTGAGTTGCAGTTCAAGCTTTACTTTCGCATAGCGCGCCAGAGAAGAATATTTTTGCGATTTATACATGCTCGTGACGTTATATTCTCGCAAAGCATTGTTATGGTACCCCTGCAATTCCGATTTTTTGGCGTTGAGATATAAAATATGGGCTCTTCTGGCACCTTTGCTCTGGGATTGTTTCAAAATATCCATAAAGTTTTGGGTGGAAATATCATCATAAGACAAAATGGCTGTTTCTGCCGCAACCAAAGCTATTCGTTCTTTCAGCTCTTGCGGATAGTCTTTTATGACAAAGATGAATGACAGCAAAACAGCGTTGTTTTCTTTTTGATATTCTATGGCCGAACTTGCCAAAGCGCGCCAGAAAACGGCTTCATTGGAATCTTCCAAGCCTTTGTCTGAAAAATTGTCAACGGCTTCATCATAACGGCGCATTAAGAAATTGGCCATGCCGTTTAAGGCGCTCACTTCTTCCGGCTTTAAGGCTTGCGGGCTCTTCTTTTGCAGACTCCTGACGGCATTTAAGGCCTCAGATCCCAAACCCATGCCAATGTAATATTTTATCAGCTGGAGCTCGGCTTCTTTCTTCTTCTCAGGAGAGGCTTTGGCTATATCTTCTTTTAATTGTTGCACGGCAGACAAATAATTCATATTGAGGATTTGCTGCGGAATTTTTAGGTCAAAAATGTTGTGTGACGCGCTCTCTTCCAAAAGCTGTTGCCGTTGCAGCGTTTCCAAATTATCGGAAATGTTCAGCCCTCTGTTGTTTGCTTTGATGCTGAAACCGCTGTTGCCTTTGGTCACATTGATGTCTGAAGTGTTGCTGACAAAGGCAAAACCTTGTTTGGAGGGTAATATTTCCAAATCTTGATAGGTATATTCTTTGCTGATGGCTTGCCTGATTTCCGTGTTGGTTCCGGCATAGATAACATCACCAACCTCCGGGTCAATCACGGAGATGACATTGCCGCCGCTCATGCTCGGAATATAGAGATAAGATTGCCTCATGCTGTCATATTGAATGTATATCGGCATATCTTCAACCTTGTATTCTATATTATGTGTATATAAGTCCACAATCCAGAGTAAGCCTTCTTGACGGAGACCGACTTTTACGTTTTTCTTGGGCAAAATTCTCAAAATGGTGCCTTGCGAATGCGGAACCTGAATAATTTCATCTACCACGGCGCGGCTCTGGTTGCGCAGATCATCCAGGTCAATATTCTGGCTGTGGTCAAAAATAATCCAGATATATTTTCCGCGTGTGAAAACGGAAAGACCAACTTCAATGTTCCAAGGAAAAGCCAAACTGGCCACTTTTTCTTTCTTTTGCGGGTCTTCAACACTATTGGCCAAGGTTGTCATGTTTCTTCTGATGCCAAGGCCTTGTTCCTCGATTTTTGCAACTTGTTGCGGCGGGGTGGTGCTTTCCATGTCCAAAACCAGTTTATTATTGTGCTCAAAGGCATTTTTGAGACGGCCGGGCAGGGTGATGTCATATCCGCCAAGCTTGTTTTGTCTTTTTTCTATGCGATAAAATTCGGGATAATCCGAAAGTTTTTTTATATCCACATCTATCGGCGTTAAAACGGAAAGAACAATAGATTGATTTTCTTTTCTGATTTTATACTGCGGCTTGCTAACATATTCAAAGGTAAAACGGTTGAAACCTTCATGCTTGCCCCAGGCCGCAGAAATGTCTTTATTGTCTATTTTTGAAGTTTTTCCCGCCGGATTGGCTGAAAAAACAATGTTGAGTTTGTTGCCTTTTTTGTAACTCTTGACATTGCAGGGCTTTTTTAACTGCCAGGCAATTTGCTTTTTGTCCGTGGAAATGTTTTGCGTGGCAATATATTGAGATAATTCTTCTTGCGCTTGGGCCAGATTTTCTGCCAAAGGACGGGTGAATGAGATTTGCAATATGTTTTGATTTTTTTCAATCTTATAGTCATCAGACTCGGCAAGATCCATTTCAATGCTCACGCTGTCCGCCGTTTGATGTAGATATTGCGTTTTTGCCTGAGCCGGAAAAATATATACCGACAGAGCCAAAAGGACAAAACCAATTTGGCTGAATATCTTTTGAGGGCTATATATTTTATATCCGTTTTTCATGATGCGTTTCAGATGTTCCTGCTGATTAAGGCTGCGGTAATCTCTTTGGCTTTTAAGGCATCCATTTGTGACAGAATGGCTGATGAAGAAGAGGGTTTCATCTCTTTCAAAATGGCAACCAAAATATCAATATCAAACGTGTTGAAAATTCGGGCGGCATCTTTGGGCTTCATTGATGAATACATCTTAACCAAAGAGGCAAGCTGAGCTTTTTCCTGCTCGTTATATTTATTAATGAGTTTTTGTAACTTTTCTTCATAGGTCTTGAGTTGAGCCAATTTCTTATCAATGGCTTCTTCCGCAACTTTCAGCTGAATGGCTTTCTTGTCTATTTCTTGAGAACGCACGTCTAAGGCTTCTCTTCTTTCAGCCAGCTCCTGCAAAATGCTGATTTCTGATTGAGAAAAAGCCGTGTTGGGTTGCTGAGGCAGGTTTTGCACGTTGGTTTGGGCTTGCCCGTTTAATATCTTATTGAGCTCGGCTGCTTCTTTTTTGTCTTTTTCTTCCGCATAGGCTTTGTTTTGCGAAATGCTGATTTTGGGCAGTTCGCGGTTCAAAATCGTGTCAAAAACCGTGTTGATTTTGATGGTTAAAGACAAAACGGCAACAAAGATGAAAACCGGTAATAAACGTATTTGAAATTTGTGTTTTTTGATTTGCATTTTTGTTAACCTCTATTTTAATGAGCGCAGAGCTTTGAGCAGCTCCATTTCTGCTTCGGAGCGCTGGTCAAGCGGTTCTGAGTCAGCTTTTTCTTTGGTTTGGTCAAATGTGTGCGTATTTTCTTTTTCTGCGGCAAAAGAGCGGGGCGCTTCTTTTATTTGACGGCTGTTTTTGATGGCGCCTTCAAGTCTGTCGGCCAAATTGTCTGCACGCTCGTTGATGAACATCAGGTCATCTTTGAGCTCTTTGGCATTGTCCACCACTTCTTTTAAGTCATTGCCGGTGTTTTCGGTGACGGATTTGAGCTTCGGAATGCTGTTCTCTGCTTTATATGTGGCTTCGTTTAAGGCTTCTATCAATTTTAAAAGTGCGTTTTGGTTTTGGCGCATCAGAGTCAAATTTTTATCCAGCTTATAAACATAAATAATGGCCGGAATGAGCAAGGCTATGACCAAAATGTTGATAAACAAATCCATATTATCCATTTTTTTCGGCCTTTCCGTTAATGCGTATTACAATATTTTGCCCTTTGCGGCCCATGGAGCCGGTGAGCAACGGCACATCTCCGCAGAGAAGCGTGATATCATCATGCGGGGACATATCCAGCGGTAAAAACGAACCTTTATCCCATGAAGAAATTTCGCCAAACTTGACCTCAACTTCTTTCATCTCGGCTTTTATTTCAACATCGGTATCCCATAATTGTTCCATGAGGTGGTTTTCCCAAATGGCATCGCGCCCAAAACGCTCACCCATAAACATTTGTAACAAAAGCTCTCTTATCGGCTCCAGGGTGGCATAGGGAATCATCAAATCTATTTTGCCGCCGCGGTCTTCCATATCTACGCGGAGTTTGGCAACAATCACCGCATTTGACAAGCGTGAGATTGTGGCAAAACGCGGATTGGTCTCCATTCTGTCATAAACAAAGTTGACTGAGGTTATCGGATCAAATGAGGTGGAAAGATCCGTTAACACAAGTTGAATCATATCTTTGACCAGATTGAGCTCAATGGTGGTGTAGGGGCGCCCCTCAATGCGCATGGCCGCCGTGCCGCGCCGTCCGCCAAGCAAAACATCTACAATGGAATAAACCAATGCACTGTCTAAGGAAATCAGCCCGTAGTTATCCCATTCTTCAGCTTTGAATACGGTTAATAAGGTGGGAAGCGTCAGCGAATCTATATATTCACCAAAACGCATGGACTCAATACTCTCAAGTGATACCTCAACGTTGTCTTGCGTGAAGTTTCTTAAAGAGGTGGCCATCAAACGAATCAAACGGTCAAAAACAATTTCCAGCATCGGCAAACGTTCATATGAAACCATGCTGCTGTTTAATATGGCGCGCACACCGGTTTTCATGGAATGAAAATCATCATCACCCGTTTCTTCATTGTGATACCCCAGAAGAGAATCTATTTCTTCTTGGTTTAAAATTTTGGTATCTGCGCTTTTATCAAATGAAGAACCGTCGTTTTCATTTATTTCGATTTTATCTGCCCAGTCTTTGTTATTTTGATTTGTCTTTTCTTCAGCCACGGTTGTTCCCTCTTTATTTTTTGCTGACATCTATGCTTTTAAAATCAATATCCGAGATTTTTATGGGGGCTGCCGCCAAATTTAAGCGATATAATAACTCTTCTTTCAGCCAATACAACCCGTTTGCGCCCTGAACCTCTTCTTTTGTCAGCTCTCTGGTATGCGCAATGATAACATCATACAGACGCGGAAGCAAAATTTCTATATTCGGTATATCATTTTTATTGTTTAATTCAATGCTGAGTTTGAAGTTTATCACATCTTGCGTGCCATCGGGGTTCCTCACCGGGACAGCAACCGGCGGAATGTCATAAAATACAATCGTTTTCTCATTCTCGGAATTTGGCTGCTCCAATATGCTGTAGGGTTGACCGTTAATATTTTTATTGGAGCTGTCAAACGTATGATGCATGCCGACAACGATGCCGATGGCAATCAAGGTCGGTAAAAGAAAAATTATTATTTTTTTCTTGCTGATATGAGACGAGGGTTGTTGCTCTTCCTCTTCTTGCATATCATTTATATCATTCAAATCAGTCATTTATTGTCTCAAAGCGCTTTTTATCAGATTAATCTGGCCTTATTCTATAGCATTTATTTTTATAAATAAACGTTAATTTTTAAGTTATTAAACCTTTATTAACAAACAAAGCCTTTCTCCACTGAGAAAGGCTTTGTTTGTTTGCTTTGCGGCAGATTACCAAGGTGCATTATAATCCAAGTTCGGATCGTCATAAAATATTTCTTTTCCATTGCCATAATTGGGTTTTTCCGTATCACGGATTTCACCCAGACTCTCGGCTTTGTGCGGCAGATAGGGATCAACATATGGACCCTTGACTGCTTCTCTGTCAAAGTAGCAATAAATGGTGGCAATGGCTGAAAGCTCCCCTTTGTATACCGGGAAAAGATTCCACAATACGGCCGTGTCTTCATTTACTACTTTGTCCGGAGCTAGACCCGCTTTCGTAATATAGTCTTTATATGTCAGATACGGATAGATAAAGCCCATGATTCCGTGCCAACCTTTAAATTTTCCTCCAGGATATGAGGCTTTGAGTGAGGTGCTCAGCCAGGTGTTTATCTGGAACGTGTAAGGCTGGTTGATGACATTTGCCCAATATTTAGGCGTTCTTAAAGATTGCTTCCCTTCTTTATATTTCCACGGGTTTTCCGTCGGGTTATCTCCCACTTCTACAAAAGTGCCCGTATAGAGATATTCTTCACTCATGTTGGGATCTTTAATGTAAACGTTTCCAAGGCGCGGATCCAGGTTTTGCGCAATGGTGTTCGGCAGTTTATCATTTTTCGGGGTTATATCTGCTCCGTCACTGCTCACGGGGATACCTGCTTGTGCCATGGCAAAACGAATGGGTGTGATGGTGGCAACTTTTACATAATTCGGCGGACAGTTCGGTGTTGGAATAAAACCAAGCCACGGCGAAGTATCACATTTTGTGTTATCCGATTCACATTCTTTAAGTCCACTTACAACAATAGCCGTGTTGTCGTTATTGTCTGTTTTGAAAGACAGATTATCATCTTCCCAGTTGCCGGAGTTCGGTTTTTCCGGATCTATTGGCTGATAGGTATTATCCAAAACATAAATACCTTTGTTGACAAAGTCCGGCAAAATGTCGCTCAAACGTGCGCCGCCGCGTGAGGCCAGTTTGATATCGTTCATCATTGAGGTATAAGCCGGGTTGACTTGGAAGGTGTCATAGGAGCCGCTTGTCATGTCAATTGACTTGTTTGATGCCATATTGCTTACCAAACGGTCTGCTTTGATATAGCCGATTGGCTCACTAGTTGTCGGGTTTTTTCCTCTGTTAAGTTCAATTATGCCTCTGCGCATGTGAATATCGCCTCGGCTGCCCGGTATATTTTCTCCGTTTCCGTTATCAGAGCTTATGGTTAAGATGTTCGAAATATCATCACCAACAGCAAAATCTCCCGTAAATGATGTCAATGCTTTAGAATTAGCTTCATTTATCGCCATAGCTAATTTTCCGTTAGTAAAGATGGCGGTGTTTCCGGGGGTGGCCGATATTTGTTTTTGATTGTTCTTGTCTATAACATTGAAGCTACTACCTTTGTCGTTTAAACGAATGGTCGTTTCATCATTATTAACTACCAGACTGTAATTTTCCTTGGAAGCGCCTGCTCGGAGTTGTTGCTCAACGTCCAGATCATCCAACATCGTTCTTCCATAAACGCGAAGATTTGCCGGGTCTCCTGATGTGCCAACACGAACCCAGCTTCCATCTGTTTCAACATTTAATATGTTTCCATAGAAATGTGCTTCATCGGGATTAACGGTAAGAGCCCCTGAAACGGCACTAAGATTACCCGTTATGCTGGTGTCACCTCCAATGTCCGTGTTTCCGGCAATTTTGGTGTTACCTTGCGTGTCAACAGTGAAGTTATCCGCGGCGGCAGAAAAATCGCCTTTCACATGCGTGTAGCCGGCAATGTCGGTATTACCGCTCGGGTCAATGGCCACGTTTTGGTTCATAAAGGAGACTTTTCCTTCATTGGCGTTCATAACAGTTAAGGAATCATCTTTGCCGGATAATTTGATATAGGGCAATTCTCCTTCCAAATTGACATTGAATTTTCCGCCCAGGCCTTGAATGGCACCGTTGGCACCACTCACGGCAAATGGCGCATCTGCACCGTCTTCTCCGCCACCAATATATAAGTTTTGTTTGTGTTGAACATAGCCGGATTCAACAACAAAATTTTCTCCGGCAGCCGTTAATGTGTCATTGATGATGCTTTTGCCGGCAACTTTCAAGGTTGCATTTGTTCCCGTGTCATCGGTATCTCCTTCGGCTTTGATGTTGATGGTTTTGTCTTCCCCTGCAGCTATCAAATCAACAATTTGGTCAATCGGGTTGCTGCCCATGGAAAGTGTGGTCTCCATAACATTATATTCAGGGTGATTGGGAACCTCTACGCGATATAATACGTCTTTCGGACTACCGCCACCACCTTCAGCAACAGGTTCAATTGATGTGGCAACAATGGTTCCGTCTTTTAAGCTTCCAGCACTTTCACCGCTCAAAATTTCACTTTTGGGAATTTCCCATACACCTTGAACACCTGTTGCCTTATCTCCGTCTATATAACCCCCGTTGGTACCAATCATGGAAGCAATGCGTGCGGTTCTCAAACGAGAAAAGTTTGGATTATCTGCCGTCGGTTCGGCTACCAAAACCGTGGTTAAGGCTTTTCTTTCTCCCGTGGGGTCTTTGGTTTGTTTGATGACAACTTTAAAGTCGTCAAACATTTTCCCTTTGGCTCTGAAACCCAATGGCAAATAATCTCGGAAGTGCTCAATGTTGATGGGGGTAGTGCTTTTGGTTGATGTGTCCGTGGTCGGACTATTGAAACCAAAGGCACCATAATCAACTTCCTTGTCGGAAGTAGCGGATAATGAAGATACTTTTCCGCCGCCGGTGATGGTGCTGTAATTGTCTTTTAAATAGGCATCAATGCCGTTGACAATGGTTCTGACCTCGCTTGCGGCATTGATATCTTGGACCTCGTTGGTTCTTTCCGCGGCTTTTTTATATATTATAGGAGTAACCATGGAGATCAGACCAAGCATGGCAATGGCTTCTACCATCAGGCTGCCTTTCTGAGATCTTAATTCAATGAGCTTTCTTAACATCTTCTTTCTCCTATATTTTTAATATTTGGCTTTATATTCATATATATACATCAAGCACAAGTTTTCATTTTTGGGGTTGTTGCAGGTGTTGGCAAAATTTCCGTTTCTGCTGATATAGGCCGGAATTTCGGGATAAAATTCCAGCATATCTTTTCCCTCAATATCTTCTCCTTCACCACCATCAGAGGTGTTATATTTTTCTCTGTTTTTTAAAACCAGAGTTTCACAATAACGGTCGCCGCTATCCGGGTTTTCAACATATTTTTTGCATAAAGGATAGCCAAAGCCGGTGTTGTAATTGAGCATTTCTTTCATGGCAACGGTTAATTCATTGTTAGGAAGCCCGGTTTTGATGTTGAGCCATTTTTGCGGCACGGGCATATAGGTTACCAAGTAGCGGACGGCGTTTTCATCCGAACATGGCCTTTCTAAGTTTGGGTCTGCTTTGTCTAAACAATATATTTCTGCCGTGATGGACGAATCATCCTTATATCCATATGGAAAATATGATGCGCTGTTGCCAGATTGCAGCTCTTCTTGTGTGATGACACCCGGAGAATATGTGACGTAATCAGCCAAAACGCTGCTGCCATCCGGGTTTTGAATGGTGGCTTTGGGCGGTGTGTGATCTCTTACATAATAGTCAGCGGCTTGCTGCTTGATGATGATTTTTGATAAAACGGCACGGGCAAGCGGCTCTACCTCAATTGAGCGAATGTCTGCTCGATGAGATAAATTGAATGAATAAAGTGCAACTAAAAATGTGGCTAAAATGACCCATAAATACATTTTTTATTCACCTTTAGCGTTGTTATATCTTGCCATCTTCTTATATTACCATAAAAAAACATATTTTTATATAAAATACAGTTAATTTTTATGAAAATTCACAATTTTGAAACAATTTTCAATCACTATTATTAAACATACCAAAAAAGTTTAAATTTTTTGCTAAACTTTGTTTTTTTGTTTGATAAAAAAATATTCGTTATTATGATGTTTAGTGTCTTTTAGGAGAATGGTTATGAAAAATGGCTTTTGGTTGACTTCTTTGTTGTGTTGTTTGCCTTTGTTCCCTCTCAAGGCGGAAGATGGAATTTTTGCCAATGAAGGGGTGACTTCTTTTCAACAAGGCAATGATGCTTGGCGGCGTCAACAAGCTCCGCAACAGACTTCTCCCGCTCCTCAAAAAAAACAGGTCCTGCCCGAAATTAAGGCCGCTATCGGTGATACGGCTTGGAAAAATATTGAAGATGCCGAAAAAATCTTCTGCTATGAAGTTGATACCAAACCGCAGGATTATAACGGATATACGCTTGATTCAATGGCCGTGGTCGGTTTTTGCGGCGTGATAAAGCCCGAAATCAAAAACAATATTTTGTCCCAGCTCTTTATGAATAATAAAAATGTTCTTTTTAACGTGCGGGAAGAATGTGTTATCCAACCCAAAATCGTGCTGCGTTTTGTGCGCGGTATTGATGCCACAGATGTTTTGCTCTCTTCTCCTTGCTATTCTTTTACGGTTTATTATCCGGGGTCTGTTAACGTGTTTAACGCCAAACCTGCCGCCGGGATTATTGATACTTTGATTAATGCCTTGGATAAAAACAAGGTCGACTTTGTTTCTCCGGCTTTGCTCGATCAGCTCTTGCCGGTCGGTGTGCCGCAAACGCCGGAACAAAAGGAGCTCGTCAGCAAAAAAGAAAAACCAATCAGAAACTGGACCGTGGAGAAAAAAGCCGAGCCGGCAGAAAATCAAAATTCTTCCGGCTGGAATAATTTAAAACTCGGTTTTTAAGCTTTAGTGATAAACCCTTAAATTAAATACATTTTCCAAGAAAAATAAAAAGATAAAACAGATAAAGGCCGAGATTATCGGGGTCAAAACCCAGCCTGAAGCCACTTTGGACAACAGCGACCAGCGAATCCCCCGGCCGCCTTTGGCTAAGCCAATGCCAATCACGGCACCGATAACGGCTTGCGAGCTTGAAACCGGGACCAAGGGTAATGATGGCAGACCATGAGCTTGTAACAGGGCTTGCAGGCCTTGCGATGCAAACATAAACAGCACAATTGATTGTGAAAAAACCACAATCCAGGCAATTATCGGCGACATGGACATAACATCATTGCCAATGGTTTTGATGATTTTGTGTGAATAGGTAAAAATGCCCGAACTAATGGCCAACCCACCCACAAAAAACAAAATTTGCGTGCCGCTTAAATTCAATTGGCCGATTTTTACCTCATGAAACGGAGAGGCTTCAACAAACACACCCATGACATTGGCGATGTTGTTGGCCCCCAGAGCATAGGCACCGAAAGCGCAAATGGCCACCAAACCTATGCGGGTATATAAATCTTGCCGGATAATGTGTATTTTTGAATTTTTCAAAATATATTTGATGCAAATGTATATGCATATGGCAATTATGCCGGAAAGAACCGGGCAAATTATCCAAGTGCTGACAATTTTTAACAAAATGGTGGTATCCGTCGGATAATTGCTATATAAGTTCCAGCCGACAATGCTGCCGACGATGGCTTGCGTGGTTGAGACCGGCGTGCCGTTTGATATCATCCAATAAACCGCTAAGGCTGCGGACAAAGCAACCATGAAAGCGCCGGCCAGCTCATTAATCTCGCCCAAGTCGGTTAGGGTTTTGCTGGCGCCGGTGCCTCCGAAAACAGCTCCTAATATGACCCCGATTGAGGCAATGATGGCTGCCGTGCGAAACTTGAGCATTTTGGTGCCCACTGCCGTGCCGAAGATGTTGGCCGCATCATTGGCTCCTAATGACCAGCCTAAAAATAAACCACTGCTTAAAAATATGAAGTAACTAATGTCCATTAAATATCTCTCTTGATGGCAAAGATAAGCAACTCGTCGATACAATCTTCCGCAATGTCGGCAATATCGGCAACTTCGCTGATGATACCGCTGAGTTGCAGCTTGTTGGCCAGAGGCATATCTGAGTCAAATATGGCTTCTTTCATCTTGCCGGAAGTTAAGTCGCTTTCCGATTCAATAAAATATACTTTTTGCGAATAATCTCTGACGGTGCTGACATCTCTGAAAAAAGCGCGTGAGGCAATGGCCATATTTTCGGCACAATCACTTACTTGCTCGCAAAGCTCTTTCATGCGGCGATGATATTCTTGCGGAAACTCCGGCCTTTCAATATAAAACTTATAAGCCACTTCATCAAAACGGTTGATGATGCTGTCCAAATTTTCCACAAGCTCCAGAACATCGGCGCGCAAATCGGGAATCAGGTTTTGCGAATATAGCTGGTTTTCTATCTCTCGGCGCAGATTATCGGCATCATGCTCAATGTTTTTGATTTGTTTGCAAAGTTTGCGATATTCTTCACTGCGTTGTTCTCGCAAAAAAACACTGATGGCTTTTTTGAAAGTCATGGCTACATTGATGATTTTGTCATGAAATAAATCTATTTTGTTTTCAAGAGATTTGGTTTGAGAAAACAACGATAACTTCAGCTGAAACATTTTAACCCTCATTTCCCGTTTTTTTATTTTCTTATAGTTTATTCTCAATTTATAAAAAAATGCTTTATAATTAAAGTTTTTTTTATTATTTTTATTTATGTTTACTTCGTTTAAGTATAAAACATATGTTGTTTTACAAAAAATAGAGGAATGTGTATTATGAAAATTAATTCTTTGGTTGTTTCCGTGGTGGCTTTGGTTTTTGCCTTGGCTGCTTTGGTTGTCAGCGTTCTCGGCCTTAACAATAAGCCGGTGAGCGTTGAAGAAACTTTGAATAATAATCCTGAAATTATCATCAATGCCATGCAAAATTATGAGCAAAAACTGCGTGCCGATGCTTTGGCTCAGGCTCAAAAATTGATTGATGATAATATTGCAGAAATTAACAATAACCCAGACTCTCCGTTTATCGGAAATAAGGACGGCGTTGTTACTGTTGCCGAGTTCTTTGATTTTTCTTGCGGATATTGCCATGCTCTTTATCCAACTTTGAAAAATATTGTGGCCAAAAACCCCGATGTTAAATTGGTTTTAAAAGAAATGGACTTTGTTGCGCCGATTTCTAACTATGCCGCCAAAGCCGCTTTAGCCGCCAATATGCAAGGCAAATATGCCGAAGTTTTGGATGCTTTGATGACCAACAACGGTGCTTTGACCGAAGCAAAGGTTGATGAAATTGCCGTTAAAGCCGGTGTTAATTTGGAACAGATGAAAGCTGATATGAACTCTGCTAAAGTTGAAAAAATCATGCAAGATAATGTTAACTTGGCCAGAAAAATTCAAGTTGCCGGTGTTCCGGCTTTGATTATTAACGGCAAAATGGTTCAAACTTTGGATGAAGCCGTTATTCAATCTGAAATTGATGCGGCAAAAGCAAAATAGTTTTGCTCAATTGCACCAACAAAAAAACTCCTGAAAAATCAGGAGTTTTTTTTGTTATTTTAATTTATCTCTTAAATATTTTGCCGTGTAGCTGATTTCTGATTTTGCCACTTCTTCCGGCGTGCCTTGGGCAATGATTTGTCCGCCTCCATCGCCGCCTTCGGGACCGATATCTACAATATAATCTGCCGTTTTTATTACATCAAGATTATGCTCAATGACAATAATTGAGTTGCCTTGGTCAACCAAAGTTTGCAGCACCTTCAAAAGCTTATTGATGTCTTCAAAGTGAAGTCCCGTGGTCGGCTCATCCAAAATATAAAGCGTTTTGCCGGTGGCACGTTTGGAAAGCTCTTTTGAAAGTTTGATACGCTGGGCTTCACCGCCGGAGAGGGTGGTGGCCTGTTGCCCGAGATGAATGTAACCAAGGCCTACTTTGCGCAGAAGTTCCAGCCGATTTTTAATCGAAGGAATATTCTCAAAAAAGGCATAAGCCTCATCCACGGTCATATCCAAAACATCGGCAATTGACTTGCCTTTGTATTTGATTTCCAAAGTTTCACGGTTGAAGCGTTTGCCTTTGCAAACATCACATTCCACATAAACATCGGGCAAAAAGTGCATCTCAATTTTGGTGACGCCGTCACCCTTACAAGCCTCGCAACGACCGCCGGCAACGTTGAATGAAAAACGTCCGGCACTATAGCCTCTGGCTTTGGCTTCGGGCAGGCCGGCAAACCAATCACGAATATTGGTAAACAAGCCGGTATAAGTGGCCGGATTGGAGCGTGGGGTGCGGCCAATCGGGGATTGGTCAATCTCAATGATTTTATCAATATTTTCCAAGCCAATCAATTTATCATATTTGCCGGTGGTGTTGCGGGCACCGTTCAGCTCTTTGTTGATGGCTTGGCACAAGGTTTCCAAAATCAGCGAAGATTTGCCGCCGCCGGAAACGCCGGTGACGCAAGTCAATGTGCCCAAAGGAATTTTTAAGTTGACATTTTTGAGGTTGTTGGTTCTGGCACCCATCACGCCGATAAACTTACCATTGCCTTTGCGGCGTTTTTGGGGCACGGCAATTTCTTTGACGCCGTTTAAATATTGCGCCGTTAAACTCTTAGGATTTTTCAAAACTTCTTTGACCGTGCCTTCGGCCGTAATCTCTCCGCCGAGTTGGCCGGCGCCGGGACCCATGTCTATCAGATAATCGGCCGAGCGAATCGCATCTTCATCATGCTCAACCACAATTACGGTATTGCCGATATCGCGCAGGCGGGTGAGGGTGGCAAGCAGGCGGTCGTTATCTCTTTGGTGCAGACCAATCGATGGTTCATCCAAAACATATAAAACGCCGGTTAAGCCGGAGCCGATTTGTGAGGCCAGACGAATACGTTGTGCCTCACCGCCGGACAAGCTTCCGGATTGGCGCGACAAGGTTAAATAGTCCAGCCCGACATTGTTCAAAAAGGTCAATCTCTCAATGATTTCCTTTAAAATCTTGTGGGCAATCTCTTGTTTTTTCGGACTTAAAGTCGGCTCAATGCCTCTGAACCAGGTGAGTGCTTTTTGGATGGACATTTCGGAAGCATCCATAATATCCAGACCGCCGATTTTGACAGCCAAAGCCTCGGGTTTTAATCTCTTGCCGTGGCAAAATTCGCAAGGTGCGGCCGACTGATATTTGGAAAACTCTTCTCTGACCCAATCGGAATCACTTTCCAAAAAGCGGCGTTCCATATTGGGAATGACGCCCTCAAAAGGTTTTTCAGTGACAAAGCGTGAATAATACATCGGGACACAAACATCGCCCGAACCATAAAGAATAACCTTACGGGCGCTTTCGGGCAAATCTTTCCACGGCGTGTGGGTGGAAATATGCAAAAATTCGGCTAAAGATTCAACGGTTTGGCGATAAAAGGCTGATTTTCCGCTGTCCCACGGGGCAATGGCACCTTGTGATAAAGATAAATTGGGGTTTGGGATAACCAGCTCGGGGTCCATGTATAATTTGGCGCCGATACCGTCGCAATGCGGGCAGGCTCCTTGCGGGTTGTTGAAAGAAAAGAGGCGCGGCTCGATTTCTTCAATGGTGAAGCCCGATACCGGGCAAGCAAATTTGGAAGAAAAAACGGTGCGGCTTTTATCGCTCATATTTTCGGCATAAACCAAACCATCGCTTAACTTCAGTGCGGTTTCCAAAGACTGAGCCAAACGCTCGGAAATTTCTTCTTTGACGACCAAGCGGTCAACCACCACCTCAATATCGTGCTTTTGATTTTTGTTCAAGCTCGGCACTTCTTCAATATCATAAATTTCGCCGTCGATTTTCAAGCGCTGATAACCTTGTTTTTGCAAGCTCTCAATTTCTTTTTTGAACTCGCCTTTTTTGCCTCTGGCAATCGGGGCCAAGAGCATCAATTTTGTTCCGAGCGGAAAAGAGGTGATTTTATCCACCATTTGCGATACGGTTTGCGATTCAATCGGCAGACCTGTGGCCGGAGAATATGGTGTGCCGGCACGAGCCCACAATAAACGCATATAGTCATAAATTTCGGTGACGGTGCCGACGGTGGAACGCGGGTTGTGCGAGGTGGTTTTTTGTTCAATGGAAATAGATGGCGACAAGCCTTCAATCGAATCAACATCGGGCTTTTTCATCAGGTCCAAAAACTGGCGGGCATAGGCCGATAAACTTTCTACATAACGGCGCTGACCTTCGGCATAGATGGTATCGAAAGCCAAAGATGACTTTCCTGAGCCGGAAAGCCCGGTGATTACGGTCAGCTGATTTTTGGGAATCTTAACATCAATGTTTTTTAAGTTGTGTTCTCTGCCGCCTTTAATCTCAATAAAATCGTTTGCCATATTTGCCTCTGGTTTGTTTTTATTTTGTTCTTTGGCATAATATAGTGTTTTAAAAATTGAAAGGCAACAAAATATTAAAAAACTTGCAAAATTTGAGAAAGCTTTTATTATGACTTGTTGGGATTAACTGTTTTTGCAAAATTTTATGTATAAATTCTTATCATTCATTGCTTTGTTTTTTGTGCTTTTGCCAAGCTTTGCTCGGGCGGATATCAACATTGCCGTGATTGCGCCTTTGGCCGGAGATCAGGCCGTTTTGGGCAAAGAAATTGTCAGCGGAGCCAAAACAGCCGTTAATGAAATTAACCATAACGGCGGTTTGAACGGTGAAAAAATCAACCTCGTGGTGGTGGACGACCAATGCAATGATACTTTGGCCATTTCTACAGCACAAATGATGGCGGTTAATTCTTCTCCTAAAGATAAAATGAACTTGGTTATCGGGCCTTATTGTCAAAATGAGCTCACTCAGGTGGCAAATATTTATGCCAAGGCAAAAATTTTGCAAATTGTGCCTACTTCGGTGAGCGGTTATGAAATCGGCAATAAACCGCAAAGTATGCTCTCTTTGGTGGGAACTAGCGAACAGCAAAGTTTGGATTTTTTCAAATTTTATCTTAAAAATTTTGATATGCAAAAATTGGCTCTTGCCTATGATGGCAAAAATAAAGAAATTGTCGGCGTGGCGGCGGCTTTGCAGGAAGAGTTTTTCAAAGCCGGAAAAATGATTGATTTCAAAAGTTATAACTTTTCTTCCTATGATAAAGACTATGAGCAAATGGCCGAAGATATCATCACAGATGCTTCCAAGGTGGTGCTTATTCTCGGGCAAGAAAAAGATGTGACCAAGTTGGCCAAGGAATTGAAATCAGAAGATAAAAATTTGGCGGTGTTTGTCAACCGCTACCATGTTGAGGGCTATTATAACCAAAAAATGGGCAAATATGCCGAAGGAACATATTTTCTTTCTTTGCCGACGCTTAAAGAAAGCCCCGAGTTTACCGAAACACTCGTGAAAATGCGCTTGCTCGGAATTGAGCCGCAGGGACTGAGCGTTTATTCTTATTCTGCCGTGAGACTTTGGGCAGAAATGGTGCAACAGGCGGATTCTTATAAGTTTGAAAAGATTTTGCCTTTGTTTAAAAATTTTTCTGCCGATATGGCTTGGGGAAAAGAAACTTTTGTTAACGGAACGCCCAAAAATCCCGTTAATTACAGCATTTATCAGCTGAGTGACGGGGAATATACACAGGTTTATTGATTTTTTTGTTTCTTTCTCTTTTTTTATCTATATAATCTCTAACAGTTTTTTTAATTTTTTGAATAAGGTGATGATTATGGTCAGCAGCATTAATAAAGTGATTTTGGTCGGAAATTTGGGTGCAGACCCTAAAGTAAGCAATACCGCTAACGGCACAAAAATCGTGAATTTAAATATTGCCACTTCCGATGTTTGGAAAGATAAAACCACGGGTGAGCGCAAAGAAAGAACAGAATGGCACCGCGTGGTGATTTTTAACACGCAATTGGCTGATATTGCCGAAAGATATTTGCGCAAAGGCTCCAAGGTTTATTTGGAAGGTCAGCTCCAAACTCGCAAATGGGAAGACAACAACGGACAAGAACGCTA
>CALXWB010000026.1 GCA_944392225.1 uncultured Alphaproteobacteria bacterium
CCGTTTAGGGGATGCCAGTGCTAAAGGCTTATAGCCGCATATGAAGAACCCCGCGTTTTACGCGGGGGTTTCTTTTTCATTTGTCACAAATTTGTAACGGAACAAGCTTTGACTCTGCACCAAAAATCTGCTATTCTAAAAATGGAAAACTATAAAAAATTAATTATTATGAGACAAAAAAATTTTTTTATCATCATTTTGGCGCTCAGCGCAATGATGATATGTTTAACATCATCTTGCTCCACATTAATTGGAGCTGCGTATACCTTATCAGGAGGTGCAAACCTTGATAAGTATACACAAGGATATAATCCAATACCTGTGGGTGAAAACCAATATTGGACTCCTGGTCGGAGTTCAAAAGTGGAATATGGCATCTCATTGGAGGTGGCAAGGAAGAAGTTGCCTCCGGAGGTTGTGATACGCCGAGTTATTGGCCAGTATCGAGACAACAGAGGATTTATAGGATGGGCTTTCCTCTGTTATGAGGCAGACACAGGAGAGTTAAGAGAATATACGGTCACACAGGCGGGATATGTTCGAAAATAAAGAAAAACCGTTAAGTTCTTGGAAGGGAGCTTAACGGTTTTTTATATTATATTTTATAACTTTGCGGGGCAGGTGTTTGTGTCAGTTCGCCGCTTTTTTTCTTCTCAATCACAACCTTTTGATACATGCCGGCATCATATTGTGTTTTGCGCCAAAAATATTTGCTTTTGTCTTTGACAAAAGTGTCAATATCTCTATCCCACAAAACCTCGGCAAAAGGCTGATAAAGACGGTTAAAAAGTTTGACCGGCCAGCGGAAAGGGTGCCAAATTTTGGGCTTGTGATAATCAATAATCACCACTTTTCCGCCTTCTTTGATGCTATCTAAGGCTGCCTGCAAAATTTTTGCTTTTTGCACATGCGGCACTTCATGCAAAAGCCCATATAAAATCACGGCATCATAATTGTTTTTAACGGCCGTGTTTGCATTTTGGCAGATAAAACCGACTTGCGGAAAACTTCTGCCGATTTTGAATTTGCATCTTTTGATTTGCAAGCTGCTGACATCCAAGATATCAAGTTTGCCTTTTTTGCCGAGAAGAGTGGCGGTTTCAAAAATTTGGTTGCCGAAAGTACATCCCAGCTGCAAAACCTTTTGCCCTGGCTTGAGCTCTTTTAAAAGAGCCTTTGTCAGCTTAGAGGAAAAACCGCAGGTTAAGATAAAGTTCACCCAAGGTTTATCAAAAAAAGCATAAAGATTTTCATTGGTATAAAAATCGCCGTAAATTTCTTTTAAGTAGAGAGGGATGCGTTTTGTTGTTGTTGTCATGAGATTTATCCTGCCAGTTTTTGTTCAACTTGTTGGATAGAAGTTTCCAAGATATCGCGGGCTTGTTTGGCATCGTCAGCAGAAATGGGCCCCGTAGTTAAGATTTTTTCTTCCATTTCGGTGCAATAATGCATAAAGTCATACATATCAAACACAAGGGCATAAGCTCTGAGATTATGAAAACAAATTTGTTGTCTTTCAGGCTCTTGAAACTCCACATCTTTAAGATAGACATAGGCTTCGTTCAAAAATTCTTGCCACAGATGTTGCATTTTATCCGAACCGAAAATTTTTCGATATTCAGACATATTCATATCATTAATAACGGGTTGATTATCCATTTAAGATTCCTCTTTTTGTAGCTTCCACAACGGCGCCGGTGCGGTTATAAACATTTAATATCTTCAAAATAGCGGTAACATGGAGCTTGACCGTGCCTTCGGTGAGGTTGAGCTCATGTGCAATAATCTTGTTGGAGCAGCCCTTGGCAATGAGTTTGAGCACGTCAATCTGCCTTGGGGTGAGGGCGGTTTGGGCCAAATCTTTATCATTTTTGTGCAGCAAGGAGAGCTCTGGTGATGCTGCGGTCAACAAGTCTTGCGGGATGTAAGCGCCGCCGGAGAGCACGAGTTCCACTGCTTCAATAATCTCGTTTTTGGAAGAGGTTTTGGGGATATATCCGGCTGCGCCGATTTCGATGGTTTTTTCCACAATTTCTTTATCAAACACGGCAGAAAGAATGATAATCGGGGTATCGGGAATTTTCTTATGAATTTTTTTAATAGCTTCCAGCCAATTATCGCCGGGCATGGCCAAATCCGTGATAACCAAGTCAAAATCTTTTTCTTTTTCCAGAATATTAAAAATTTCGGGATAATCATGAGCCAAGGATATTTTTATTTTATCATTCCAATTGCTTAAAATAAGTTCAAGTCCTTTCAGAAAAAGTTCATGATCATCGGCAATCAAAATTTTCATAGCTCCTCCTCATAAAATAAAAAACAAATTAAATTTTCCAGTCTCCGCGGCAAGCCTGCCAGCAAGCAAGAGCGGCAAGAGCAGCGGTTTCTGCACGCAAGATTCTTTTGCCCAAAGAAACGGCTTTTGCAAAGTCAAGTTTTCTGAGCAAGCTCAGTTCTTCTTCGGCAAAACCGCCTTCCGGCCCAACCAAAAGGGCAGAAGCCGAATTTTTATCTGCAGCAAAAGTTTTAAGCACATTTTGTCCGTTTCCTGTTTCATCCATAAAAAACAAGGTTCTGTCTTTGGGCCAGTTTTTCAAAACATTTTCCAAAGTTTCGGCCGGGCGAACTTCGGGCACATCAAGCCTGCGGCACTGTTCTGCGGCCTCAATGACTTGGGCTTGAAAGCGCTCGGTTTTAACGCGTTCGCAAATTGTGCGCCGGGTGATTGTTGGCAAAATTTTAGAAACACCGAGCTCGGTTGCCCCGGCAATAATCAAATCGGTTTTGTCTTTTTTTACAGGGGCAAATAAGAGCCAAACATCGGGAGAAAAAGACATTTCTCTGATTTTTTCTCGGATAGTGATTTGAGTTTCTTTTTTTCCGGCAGCGGAAATTTGAGCTAAAAATTCGCCGTTTTTACCGTCAAAGACCTTCACCTCGTCATGCAAGTTCAGGCGCAAGACATTGAGCAGATAGTGAGCCTGAGCCGGTGCAAGGGTATAAACACCGCCGAGGGTCAAGTTTTCATTGATAAAAAGTCTGGGTTTGATATTTTTTTTCACTATTTTTTGCTCACGTTCAAAATCAGCTTTTGGGTTTTTAAGACTTTATATTGGTTATTGTTGTTTGAGATATAATCAAGCATAATAACACATTTTCCGAGATCATTGGCTTTAAGGACAATTTTTCTTTGGTTGTTAGGGTCTTTTTTATCATAAACCTTTGCAATATTATCTTTAGAAATATCAATATTCCAAAAAGCATTATTTTCTTCGGGAAGAAAAATTTCAATATTTGTGTTTTTTTGCACATTAATCAGGGTCGGAATATTGGGATAAGAAAGTTTTATGGTTCCGCTATATGTCTTAAAAAGTTTAGCGGCATATTCCTGATTGTAAAGATGGTTAAAAGAAGGTTGCTGAGTTTGTTTTTCTTGCGGCAGATTTTCAGACTGATTTTGTGTTTGAGTCTGAGGTTGTTTGTTTTGATCTGTTTGTTTGGCAGATTCGTTTGCCGGGTTGTTGCCTCTAACCATCATCTCATAAGAAAAAGCACTTTTGCCGGATTGAAGCAAAACGCAATCGGCAGAAAAGGGAAAACAAGCAAGCAGCAAAGAAAACAGCCAAAAAATTTTTTTCATTGGATAAATCCTTAAAAATATCAAACTCTCTTTATATTATGCTAGAAATTATACAAAATATAAAGTAAACTTTTTATTACAAAATCAAAATTTTTTTGAAAGAATTGAGAATGATTATCACAATAGACGGGCCGGCCGCAGCCGGAAAAGGGACTTTAGCGTCAAACTTGTCAAAAAAATATGGCTATGCATATTTTGACACCGGCATGGTGTATCGCGCCGTTGGTTTGGAAATGCATTTGCAAAACAAAGACATGACAGATGAAGATTCGGCATTAAAAATTGCGCAAAACCTAACCTTTGAACATATGCATGAGTTGGCCAAAAACCCGGATTTTCGTTCGGCGCTGGGTGGTAAGAACGCATCAATTGTTTCGGCATATCCGGCGGTGCGAGCGGCCTTGCTCAAAATGCAGCAAGATTTTGCGTTGCATCCGGTTTTTGCCGATGGCACACCTGCCAAAGGTGTGGTTTATGATGGTCGAGACACGGGCACCGTAGTTTGTCCGCAAGCAGAGGTCAAGTTTTTTATCACGGCCTCTCCTGAGGTGAGGGCAGAAAGGCGCTATAAAGAGTTTTTGCAAAAGGGCATAAAAACAAGCTATGAAGAAGTTTTGGCTGATGTCAAAGCCAGAGATGAGCGCGATTCTAACCGAGCCACGGCCCCGATGAAACCGGCAGCCGATGCCGTCATTTTTGATACATCAAGCTTAACCATTCAGGAAGTAACAAACAAAGCATGCGAGGTAATAGATGCAAAGAAAAAATAAAATAGCACTTGGCGCGGGCATTGTCATTGTTTTGGCCGGCCTGGGATATTATTTTTGGCAGATATATGCGGCCACGCCCAAAAACATATCCTCACAAATATCTTCTTTAAGGGAAGCCATTTCTTTAAACAGCATGGAAGCTGTTGAGCTCTTGGTCAAAAACGGGGTAGATTTGGAAGCCCCCTTTGACACCTCCGAAGAACAGCAAGACAATGGTTTCACGGCTTTGGGTTGGGCTGTTTTCAGCAATCGGCCGGATATTGCCATGTATCTGATAGAGCACGGAGCAGATGTCAAGGCCGATGTGCCGATCGGGAGCTCCATGTTGTTCTGGGCCATAACGTATAATATGGAAGACGTGGCCGAAAAAATAATTGAAAACGGGGGCGATATATACCCGGAAAACGGCTATAATCCGGCATTGCACGCGTCTGTTCAAGGTAAAGAAAAAATAGTTGAACTTCTGGCCGAAAAAGGCATAACGGCAGAAGACAACCATGAAAGTGAAAAAAATTTAGCAGAGCCGGAAAAAACACTTGAAAAATAAGAATTTGCGTGTATAAATGACAAAGCACAAAAGCCTTAGGGTGCGCTAAGGCTTTTGTGATATTTTAACCCCGCACAAGTCCGCTCGTTTTTATTTTTTTTATAAGAGCCGGCATTTTTTTGAAATTTAATATTTAATGACAAATACAGAATTCCAAATTCCTGAAACGAACGAAAACTTTGAAGCTTTGTTGAACGAGCAATTCGGTGACAATGGCATCACAGGTTCTGTCGTTAAAGGCACAATTATCAAATTGACCCCGGATTTTGCCACGGTTGACGTTGGTTTGAAATCAGAAGGTCGCATTCCTCTCCGCGAGTTTGGTCAAAATGCCGAATTGAAAGTCGGTGACCAAGTAGAAGTTTATGTTGATCGTTATGAAGACAAAGACGGCAACATTGTTCTTTCTCGTGAAAAAGCTCGTCGTGAAGAAGCTTGGCATGATTTGGAAAAATGCCTCAACTCTGGTGAAAGAGTTAACGGTGTTATCTTCGGTCGCGTTAAAGGCGGCTTCACGGTTGACCTCAATGGTGCCGTTGCCTTCTTGCCGGGTTCTCAAATTGACATTCGCCCGATTCGCGATATCACACCGTTAATGGGCATTTCTCAGCCGTTCCAAATTTTGAAAATGGATAAAGTTCGTGGCAATATCGTTGTTTCTCGCCGTGTTGTTTTGGAAGAAAACCGTGCTGAAGCTCGTGCCGAACTCATCAATGACCTCAAAGAAGGTTCTGTTCTTGAGGGTGTTGTCAAAAACATCACCGATTACGGTGCATTCATTGATTTGGGCGGTGTTGATGGTTTGTTGCACGTTACCGATATTTCTTGGAAACGTATCAATCACCCGGCAGAAGTTTTGTCTGTTGGTCAAACCGTTAAAGTTCAAGTTATCAAATTCAATGAAGATACACAACGCATCTCTTTGGGCATGAAACAACTTGAAGCTGATCCTTGGGAAGGCGTTGCCGACAAATATAAAGTTGGCGAAATTTACAAAGGTAAAGTCACCAACATCACCGATTATGGTGCATTTGTTGAGTTGGAAGACGGTATTGAAGGTTTGGTTCACGTATCCGAGATGAGCTGGACCCGCAAAAACGTTCACCCGGGCAAAATTGTTTCCACTTCTCAAGAAGTTGAAGTCAAAGTTTTGGAAGTTGATCCTGAAAAACGTCGTATTTCTTTGGGCATCAAACAATGCACACCGAACCCCTGGGCCGCTTATGTTGAAGAGCACCCGGTTGGTTCTGTCATTGAAGGCAAAATCAAAAACATTACCGAATTTGGTTTGTTTGTTGGTTTGTCCGATGAAATTGACGGTATGATTCACTTGAGCGATATCTCTTGGGATAAACCGGGTGAAGAAGCCGTTAAAGACTATGTAAAAGGTCAAGACATCAAAGCCAAAATCATTGATGTTGATGTTGAAAAAGAACGCATTTCTTTGGGCATCAAACAATTGACCGAAAACACTTTTGCCACAGCTTTGGAAAACATCAAAAAAGGCGATGTTGTTAAAGCCAAAGTTGTTTCCAAAGATGACAAAGGTGTTACCGTTGAAGTAAACGGCGTTAACGCCACCATCAAAAAAGCCGATTTGTCCCGCGAAAAAGCCGGACAAAATCCGGACAACTTTAATGAAGGTGACGAAGTTGAAGCCAAAGTAACTTCAGTTGATAAGAAGAACAACAAGCTTGGTCTTTCTATCAAGGCTTTGGAAGTTGAAGAAGAGAAGAAAGCTTTGGAAGAATATACATCTGCTTCCACAGGTTCTTCTTTGGGAGATGTTTTGGGTGAAGCTTTGAAAAAGAACGCCTAAAACATAATCTGAAAAAAACAATAAAAAAGCTCTCAGATCCAGTCTGGGAGCTTTTTTTTGAGGATTCTGACTTTTCTGACTTAATTAATGATGGCGTATCGTCCAGTCTTAAAAATCAGAACCTCCCCCTGCCGGCAATAAACATGCCAGCAAAGTTCATTTTTGGGCGGCCCGGCAAAATATGGCTCATACCGTTCGGGCCAGTAGCCTTCCGGAAGGCTACTGTAATAAAAACTCATCGGATTGAGATATTCAATCCATTGAGTTTGAGTTTTGGCTGAGAAGACTCTATACTCTCCCCACCCAATTTCTTCGATTGAGTAACCATTGTTACTCCAGGGGCCGGGGATGGCTTCGGCCCCATAAATTGCCCCGTAAAGGGGCTCTTCGATATACGTGCAAGATGTAAACCCTGCACTCATAGCCATTGAGCTTAGCGCCAAAACGGCTATGAAAAATTTTTTTTGTCTCATAGATTAATAATATTGGTTTCCGTTTTTTAAAATAGCAGATTTTTGGCTTAGAGTCAAAGCTTGTTCTATTACAAATCTGTGACAATCAAAAAACTCTCAGTTTTTTCGCTGAGAGTTTTTGAAAATTTTACCTTCCGCGGTGCGGCCTATTTGTTCCGGCAGAACGGTTAACAGATCTGCCGCTGCGATAAGAGTTTTTATTATAACTCCTTCTCGGCGCAGCATCATAACGTCTGTTTTGCCGGGGAGCCGGGGCATAGCGTTTATGTCCGGGTGCAACCGAACGCGACTTTATATAAGGCACATGCCGTGGCGGCGCATAATGATGTCTAGGTTTTGGATGCCAGAAATGCCAATTTCTGAAATCCAAATAGTGCCGATGTGCAACCCGATATCGATACGGGTAGTAATGCGGCACATCATACAAATAGCACCATCTGCCATCGGGGTAGATGAAGTAATTAACAAAGTTTGCCACCACATACCAGCCTAAAGTTCCATTGTGATAATAAGGCCGATAAGATGATATGGGATAACGCCAAAGCCGTTCATAATAAGCCCATTTAGGCAAATAGAGCGTGCGAACAAACTGGTTTGCGCCATTGACAATCAAATATAGATTATTTGCAGCAGCTAGGATAGAAACGTTATCCGTATGCCATTGCTCGCCGGTCAAATCTATACCTGCAGCAACCTGATATCCATAGTTTGAAACATCATCAACATAGATATCATCAACATACTGAGCTGAGGCGGTCACTCGGAACGAGAGTAACAATGCCAAAATCAGAAACTTTTTCATGATTATAAATAATTAATAATATTTTTAAACTGAGCAATCAGAGGCGGTTTATTTCAGCATGGTTTCAATTTTTTTGGCCACCTCGGCAGCCACGTTCAAGCATTTTCCGCCTTTAAATTTGTTTTTATCGCCATCCAGGCAAGAAACGGCATAGCCGTTATCGTATAAAGATTTCACAAACCGATATTGTTTGGGTGTCAGCCAATTATGCCCGCAATAAATATAAACGGGCTTGCCGGTTCCGCAGGCATCGCAGGTCATGGAAACAGAGTCTCCGCTAACCAAAATATTATCGGCACAAGCCAAATATCCCATATAGGGGTTTTCTTTTTTCTCTCCCCAAAGAAAAGTATAAGCCGGAATATCTTTGAGCAAAGACATAATTTTGTTTCTGGCTTTTTCACCTGTTCGGCGAGAGTCTGTGATAAGGATTGAACCGCCGATTTCTTTTTTCAAATTGATAACCTCTTTGGCAAAACCTTCGGCATTGTCCATGGAGAGAGGTTTGCCTTTAACGGCACCGCCCACAATCACCATTGTCCAAGGGCGGGGAAGATAGTCAAACACTTTTTCCCATTTTTCCTTAGCCTCTTTCATGGTCTGCAAATTTGTCCTGGTCGGAGAGCCGATGGTATAAACCATATTGGCGCAATATTCTTTGTTTTTATCATGCTCGGGCACAAAAATGGCGTCAAAATCACAAAGACGAACCCCGGGACCCGGATGCAAAATCTGCACGGTTTTTGTTTTGCCGCCGGATTTTTTCTTAATCCAGAGAGCCACGGGAGCGGTTCTTCTGGATGCTGCAATAACCAAATCGGGAAAAGGCGGGGTTAAGTTTTTTTTGCTATCAGCCGTCACGCCGAGCAGAGAGGCTCCTTTAATCCAGTTTGGCAGTTTGGCCAAAAAGTTGTAGTTGATTTGTTTTTCCGCAATATCAAACCCATCGGCGGGCAAATTTTGCACCACACCTTTAATGGCATTAACACTGCCCATACGGTTATCAAGTAAAAGCCAGATTGTTTTTTTCATATGTGATAACTCTAAAAAATAAATAGTAAAGCAAAGCTAAATTATATAAGATAAAAACATAATATAACATAAAATAAGCTAAGACAATCTTTTTTTACAAGGAGGGTTTATGAAAAAGCTGTTTCTTTTGGTCGTGGTTGGGGTGCTTTTCTCCGGCGCGGCACAAGCACAATATTCGGCCTCAAAAAAAGCACAATATTTAGCTACCATCAAAGCTGTTGCCAATTATAAAATCAACGATGAAGAAGAGATTGATAATGTTGAAAAATTGCGCCAAGATGCACGTTTTAACCAAAAGCTGCAAAAAATGTTAAACAAGCTGCAAAACACGCGCACCAAAGATAGTGATAATCGCAAGATTTTGAAAATTTTGGAAGATGCCGGCGAGCAAATCTATAAAATCTTGGAATAAAAAATTAAACAATAATTAAGATAACTATGCTCTAATAAACTATCATAAGTTTGAAGAGAGAAAAGTCATGTTTAACACGGAAGAGAGTATAAATCATTTGCAGCGTCTTCGCCAAAAAGTGATTCTTATGAAAGACGGAAAATCGGTGGAAGGGATAACGCCTTTGATGATAAAAGACAAAGGAGAAGAAAAAATTCTTACCGAGAAAAAGAAACAAAAAGAGATGAACGCATGATGAAAAAAACATTTATATTTTTTTCCCTGTTGTTAATGTCTGCCTGCAGTTTTTGGTCAGAGCCAAAAGAGGTGGACAGGTTGCCTGCCAGCCCGAACATTACCGATGAAGAATATGCCCGCTATGTCAAAAATGTGACCATTGCCGGCCAAGGTGAAAATTTTATCATTTATGAATATAGCAATATCCGTGTGGATGAACTGGCGGTTTTGGCAGCGCTATATTGTTTTGACCATGGTCAAAAAAGGGCCTATCTGGACAACATCACCTTATATCAAAACAACAATCGCCGTGCACGTTTCAGCTGCCGCTGAGAAGGCTCTCTCTTGCAAACAAAACATATATTTCCTATATAAAATAACAGGAAAAATTTTTTAGGAAATGGCATAAAAAAATGAGCAAAAATTTATATCATGTTTTAGGTGTAAGTAAGGACGCAACGGAAGCCGAGATAAAAACGGCCTACCGCAAATTGGCGCGCAAATATCACCCCGATGTCAACAAAGACAGCAAAGAGGCTGCGGATAAGTTCAAAGAAATATCGGCCGCTTATGATATTTTGGGCAACAAAGAAAAGCGCCAAAAATATGATAATAACGAGATAGATGACGAAGGCAAACCCACGGGCTTTGGCGCCGGTTTTGGCGGAGCAGGCAGCGGCGGCGGAACATATTATAACTATTCCACGGGCGGTAATCCGTTTGGTGCCGGGGCACAGGGTTTTGACTTTTCTTCTATTTTTGGAGATGATATTTTCTCCCAGTTTGGCGGCGGACAAAGCAGAGGTTTCTCCGGCTTTTCATCCGGCGCACGTCGTCCGCGCAAAGGTGCCGACATTTCATATTCCATGCGCGTAGACTTCATCACTTCCGCGCTGGGTGCCGAGAAAAAGGTCAACATCAACGGTAAAACCGTCAATGTCAAAATTCCGGCCGGCACGGTAGATGGCCAAACCTTAAGGCTGCGTGGCTTGGGCGAACCCAGCCCTAATGGTGGTGAAAACGGCGATGTTTTAATCACGATAAATGTGGACAAGCACCCTTATTTTGAGGCGCAAGGCCTGGATATTCATCTGGAATTGCCGATAAGCTTTAAAGAAGCCGTGTTGGGCGGCAAGGTCACCGTGCCCACCATCTCAGGCAAGGTCAATGTTAACATTCCGCCATATTCCACCAGCGGAGAAAAATTGCGTTTGAAAGGTAAAGGCATCAAAAACAACAGCGGTGTCGGCGATGAGATTATTACCTTGAAGGTTGTCACGCCAAAAATAAAGAACGAGGCCTTGGAACAAGCCTTGGCACAGCTTCCGGCTGAAAATATCAGGAGTTTTTAATGCTTCTCGATTCGCTGAAAGATTTTGAGTGGTATAATGAACCCAAAGACGTTCGCTTTAATGAAACGGGAATGAGTGTTGTTTGCCAAGAAAAGACAGACTTTTGGCAAAGTGCGGCACATCATTTTTCAAAAGATGACGGACATTTCTTTTTTTCAGAATCAAAAGGCGATTTTTGCTTGATTGTCAAATGGGTGTTGGACAAGCCGGCAGAATCTTTCAGCCAATGCGGAATCATGCTGCGGGCAGATTCGCAAAACTGGTTCAAATTCGGCACCATGGCCGAAAATGAAGACAGCCCCAAACTTGGCAGCAGTTTGACCAAGCTTGGCAGTTCGGATTGGGCGGTGGTAAACCTTTCTAAACCGATAAAAGAAATGTGGTATAAGCTTGTCAGAAACCAAGACGACTATATTGCTTATTATTCGGAAGACGGCATAATTTATAAACAGCATCGGCTGTTTTTCTTGCCGGCAGAGATGGGCAAAATCAAAGTCGGGGTTTATGCAGCATCACCGCAACAAAAAGAATTTATTGCAAATCTTGAAATATTAGATTTGGTTGCATAAGATATAAGAAACAAAAAATTTTTTATGGAGGCAAAAATGACGGCAACATACAGCACCACAAAAATCATCAAAATCAAACATTTTTGGCTATATGTCATTGCCGTTGTGGCCTCGTTGGGCGGCTTGTTGTCGGGTTTTGATACCGGGGTTGTCTCGGGTGCTTTGCTTTATATTAATGAAACCTGGAACATGAGCGCCTGGGAGCAAGGCTGGATTGTGAGCTCGGCCATTGTCGGTGCGGTCATCGGTGCCGCCATGAATGGCTCTTTGTCTGATATTTACGGGCGCAAGAAGATTATTGTTGCCACCGGCATCATCTTTGCCGTTGGTTCCATCTTGTGCGGCTATGCACATTCGCCGATGGCGTTGATCATCTCTCGCGGCATCATCGGCTTGGCTGTGGGTATGGTCAATTTTGTGGTGCCGATGTATTTGTCGGAAATTGCACCGCAAAAAATCCGCGGCATGCTGGTTTCCTTGTATCAACTGGCCATCACCGGCGGTATCTTGTTTTCATATCTCATCAACCGTGTGTTTGCCAACACGGAGTATAACTGGCGTTGGATGGTAGGTGCGGGGTTGATTCCGGCCATCATTTTGCTGATTGGAATCAGCTTTTTGGGAGACACGCCGCGCTGGCTGATTAGCAAACACCGCGATAAAGAAGCCAAAGAAATTTTCAAAAAAATCAACCCGGAAGAAGATGTTGATGCCCATGTGGCAGAGATTAGGGCAACCATTGAAGAGCCGCAAAATAAGGGTAAAAAACGCGTTTTCCAAAAATGGATGCTGATGCCGATTTTTGTTGGCGTCGGCATGATGTTTATGCAAATCTGCACCGGCATTAACACCATTATCTTTTATACCACCACGATTTTCAAAACCGCAGGCTTTGCCGATAACATCAGTGCCATTTATGCCACGATTGGTGTTGGGGCGGTCAACTTCATGATGACATTTATTGCCATTTTCTTCACCGACAAATGGGGTAGAAAACCGTTGCTATACATTGGCTTGTGGGGAATTTTCATTGCCCTGATTGCGCTTGGTTCCTCTTTCTACTTTGCCGATGTTTTGGGCGATAAGTTGAAATGGGTGGCTGTAGGTAGTGTGATTTTATACATCATGTGCTTTGCCATGAGCTTGGGCCCGATTGGTTGGATTATGGTATCAGAGGTTTTGCCGCTGCAAATCAGAGGCTTTGCCATGAGCATTTGCACCGTGGCCAACTTTGGTTTTAACTTCATTGTGGTTTTAAGCTTCCTACCGCTGATTCATCATATCGGAGAGGCTTATACCTTCTGGATTTATGCCGGAATTGCCGCCTTGTGCTTGCTCTTTACCTACTATCTGGTGCCGGAAACCAAAGGCATTTCTTTGGAAAAGATAGAAAAGAACTGGCGCGAGCATGTTCCCGCCCGCAAGTTCGGAAAAAATTAGAAAGCGCAATAAGAAAAAACAAAAGCCCTGACCTGAAAGTTGGGGCTTTTTGCGTATGGGCCCCGTGAGTTCGAACCTCACCAGTGCCTTGTGGATATAAAAAACACCCGGGAAAGGGTGTCTTTATAAAGGAAATGGCGGATAGAGCTCGATTGGCTCGGCTTCGCTCGCCTCCTTTGTCCGCTGGCAAGGCCACCGGCATACTCCCGTCTGCCTGCGGACTGCAGGTCAAACTCACGCCCCGTGAGTTCGAACCTCACAAGTGCCTTGTGGATATAAAAAAACACCCGGGAAAGGGTGTCTTTATAAAGGAAATGGCGGATAGAGTGAGATTCGAACTCACGGTACGCTTTAGACGTACACACGATTTCCAATCGTGCGCCTTCGACCACTCGGCCATCTATCCAACAACAACGACAATTAAGCATATTTGTTTGTGAAAAGCAAGCAAATAATTGCACCTTTATAAAAAAAGATTATGATACAAAACGCACAAGCAAAAAAAAGGAGCAAGTTTGATGTCGGAGATTCTTCCGCCAGTTATCACTTTTGAACAAAACGGCAAAGATTTTACCGTTTCTTTTTCTGATGCAAACAATCTGCCGCAAGAGCTGGAATATGAAATTGAAGATGAATATGGCCGCATCATAACAGAAAAAAATCCCAAAGCGCCGCAAATCACCTTGCCCAAATTAGGCGTTGGATATTATCACCTGCAAATAAAATCAGCTCACGAACGGCAAAATTGTCTGTTGATTGTTGCCCCGCAAAAAGCATATCTCTTATCAAAAAAAATAGAATTAGTCTCATCTCCGGCAAAAAAATTAAAAGCTTTGTATCAGGCTTTGCTTGATAAAACTGATTTTCATTATCAAGTGCCGTTTCCTGATTTTGCAGAGATAATGAAGCTTTATCGGCTAAAAAATTTTGCCGCGCAAAAAACGGAAATATTGGAAGATAAAAAAGATTTTGCCTTGTTTTTGGCCTTAAAAGAAAAATATGCCATCAACCCCGATTTTGCAAACTGGTGCAATTGTTGTTATGATTATAACAAAATAAACTCATACAAGAGCAAAGAATTTTCCCGCCAAAATCCTGAAATTTTGGCCAAAACCGAAGGCTGCGTGGCACATTTGCATTTGCTGCTTGACGAGGTGCAAACATATCTTCACAAACATGGAAAAAATATGATTGCTTATGCAGATTCTCTCACCTATGTGGATTATCAAAGCTTTTTTGGCTGGCGAGACAGAAAATTTTTGTGCACCAAGCCGTGCAAAGCAGACAAAACCAAAGTTGCTTATATGACTGAAACTGGGGTAGAAAATTTTTATGATATTTTTATCAGAAACATAAGAGATTTTATGGCCTTTGCCGATATTTTGGCGCTTAAAGACTTTGCTTCGCTGGAAAAAAATATTTGCGAGAATGCTCCTTTCCCCGACAAAGAAATAAACTATGATTTTACCGCGCTTTTGGCAATTTTAAAAATAGAAAGCCAAAGAAACAGGTGCGGCATATGGACAACAAGCTTGGCATGTCTCTCAGAAGAAGCGAAAAGAAAAGCGCAAGAAAGCGGAATCATTTTTAAAGAAAATCTCTGATTCCTTTAATTTTTTTCTTATTATATCTAGGCCATGCGCCTATTTTGGTGCAAACAAAAGCGGCCGCAGCCACGGCATTTTTATGTGCATCAATTTGCGATTCTCCGTTCAAAATGCTTTGCATAAAAGCAGCCCCGAAAGAATCTCCTGCGCTGATGGTATCTGCCACTTTAACCTTTGGGGTTTCAACAAAAGTGCAGTCTTTTTCAGAAAAGATAATGCTATAATTTTCACCAACGGTAAAAATAAGATATTTCAGGTTATATTTTTTGAGCAAAGTTTCGCAAACCTCATTGTCAGTTCCTTTAAGATTAAAGAGCTGGCGCAAAATAACCATTTCAATATCGTTGATTTTCAAAACGTTGGCTTTTTGCAGCAAAATTTCTATGAGTTCAAGAGAATAAAATTTTTCACGCAAATTAATATCAAAAAATTTGAAAGCATCTTTAGGTGCACAATCAATAAGAGAGAGAATGGTCTTGCCGGATTTTTCCTGACGCAAAGCCAAGGTCCCAAAACAAATAACATCGCATTTTTTGACCAAGTCAATAGCTTCATCAGAAATTTCAATATAATCCCAAGCCACGTTTTTCACAATTTTATAGGTTGGAATACCATTGATGAGTTTCACGTCAACCGTTCCCGTGGGGCGATTAACTTCTTGGATGAGGGCTTTGATTTTTTTCTTATTGAGTTCGGCCAGGAGCTCTTTGCCGTTTTCATCATTACCCACGGCGGAAATGGCATAAGCATCGGCACCTTCCTGCATGGCATGATAAACAAAATTAACGGGAGCCCCGCCGGCACGTTTGCCGGAAGGCAACATATCCCACAAAAGTTCACCGATTCCCACAACCAAATGTTTTTTCATTTTTTCCTCATAGTTTGTTTATGATAAGATTTTAGAAAAGATAGATTAAATAAAGATTAAAAGTGGAAAAGGGAAACAAGAAATTTGAAAAAAATTGGCGTCCCCGAGAGAATGGCTAAGAAAAAATATGATACAGACATCATATTTTTTTCTGCAACATCTTGACTATCTTAGTTTTGCAAGGGAAGTAGCAACGACCGTGGCAAAAGTTAGATACTTAAGGGATAGTCCTCTCCGGAGGACAAATTGAAAATTTGGCGTCCCCGAGAGGACTCGAACCTCCTGCCCACAGTTTAGGAAACTGTTGCTCTATCCTGATGAGCTACGGGGACATACCACCAATCTTATAAAGTTTTTTAGAAAAATTTTCAAGGCTTAAGTAGAAAATTTACATTTGGTACTTATATGATAAAAAAACAAGGCAGAAGGGAAATTACAAATGAACAGACTAAGTTTATTAATGATGACAACATTGCTTGCAAGCATAAGCCTTACTGAGGCGCAAGCCAAGCAATTTAACTATGAAAATTGGACATTTAACGCCGGGGCTAATGCTACCGTTTTATATGGATATAATGATTTCCCCAATAGGTTTGATTCGGAAAACGAAAATGATAATGTCTATTCATCATTATACTTAACCTTTTCTGCGGCATACAATTTCAACAAAGATTATCAATTAGGAGTATATTATCTGCCAAACACTTCAGGAACACAATATTTTGAAAATTATGACGGCGATGAGTGGACAAACCAAATTTATGGCGCCTTTATGACCCCATACGGACAATTTCAGGTTGGTATGAATTATAACGTGGCTTATCAAATGTATGTCGGTGCGCCGGTTGTTGGGCCGTTAGGTGTCAATGACAGTGCTATTACCGATTTTTTAAATAACCCCAATTGGAGCAAGGACGGAAAATATGCATTTTACCCAACATTAGATTCCACCAGAATGGATACAGATAACATTGCGCCAAAATTTTCATATTTAAGCCCGGTCTATAAAGGCACGCAATTAGGTTTTTCTTATATGCCGTCAGCATATAATCGAAACGGTTTATTAAACGGCTATGCACCATATTATGATAAAGAAGCTTATGTTGCGGCCCTGTCAAATGAACATCGGTTTGGAGAGTTCAATGTTTCATCATATGTGGGTTATGGCTTATATGTTGATGATCATGAAGACATGAGTGCCGGTTTGAGCGTTGCTTATAAAAACTGGACCTTGGGCGGATCATACAGACAAACCAATGCTGATAGTGATAACCCGATAGATGAAGACGTAACCAATGACTGGTTTTCCCCTTATTATGACGGCTTTAGAGATGGTCGGGTTTGGAACATCGGCTTGAGTTATACTTATGAAAATTTCAGCACCGGGGTGAGCTATTTTGAATCCATCGCCAGAAAGAGCCGCAACCGCGACCAATTTGTGCAATGGGCCAACCAATATCAACTGGATGAATATTGGACACTTTATACGGCCATCGGCTATGTGAAGTTTGAAGGTTTGACGGGAACGGCGTCAGACAGCAACGAAGGTTGCAGTTTCATAGCCGGCGTCGGTTTCAACATATAAGCAAAAAGCTCCTCAAATGAGGAGCTTTCTTTGTAAGCAAGAGCTAATTTATTGTAGGTCTTTAGCCAGTTTATCCAAGAATTTGATTTGGATATCGGCAATTTTCTCCACGCTGTCAACCTCCACGTATTCTCCTTCGGCATGCATACCTTCGCCGGTACCTGAATGCATAATGACGATAGAACCGCGCACGGCAAAAGCTCTTGAGTCGGTAGCGCCGCCGATATGCTCAAATTCCAGCGGGTGCCCAAGGGCTTGCTCTGCAAAATGTTTATAGTCCAAAATATAGGGGTTATTTTCATCCATCACAACCGGGGTGCTTTCAGAAGAAATTTTGTAGCTTGCACCCTTGACCATGCATTTATCCAAATTGCGTTTTAGGTTTTCAGTCGTAGAGTTTTCGGTTAAGCGAAAATCCAACACCGCTTCGGCATGGCGCGCAATCACATTGCTGACCTCACCACCTTGCATAATGGCCACATGCACGGTATCAATCCACTTGTTTTGCGGGTCAACACCGCCTTTGGAATAATAAGGATAAATTTGGCGAATATTGTGCAAAGTTTGCAACAAAATTTCATTGGCGTCGATTCCCTCCCAAGGGGTTGAACCATGGGCGGCCAGGCCGTCAGCCATAATTTTAACAAAAACGGGGTTTTTGCATTTAGAAACAATTTTGTTGATATCGCCGCCCACATCATTATCCAAAACAATTTTAGACTTGAGTTTAGGATGAGCCTGCATAAAGGCATGCGTGCTTTTAGAGCCTTTTTCTTCATCGGTAGAAAGAATGACGCCAAATTTGATGGGCAGTTTGTTTTTCAAAACATGTTCCAAAGAGTTGAGTGCCACGGCGGCAAAAGACTTCATATCCAAAGAGCCGCGGCCATAAAGCTTGCCGTTTTTGATATAAGGGCAGAACATATTATCTGTTGCCGGCACAACGTCCAAATGTCCCAAGCACAGCACGTCAAAGTCATCTGTTTTAGCATTGGCAAGAAACAAAACCGGGGAGGCATCTTCAAAATGAAAAATGCCGCCTTTAACAGGGGTTCCCTCAAACAAAGAGAGGACATATTGCAAACATTTTTCAATCTCTGCACTGTTGCCGGTTTCTGAGCGAAAACGCATCAAATTTTGGGCAATATCAATCACTTTCATATTTTTAATCCTTTATGTCAGTTTTTTTACGTTTTATTCATTATATTAAGAGATAATACGAGCAATAAAATAAAAAAAGGTTTAATGGGAGAAAAAAATGAAGGCTGTATGGATGGCGCTTTTGTGCTTTTTGATGTCAATATCCGGCGCTTTGGCCCAAGCCCTGCCTGATGAAGGAGATAAAGGCGGCAATTTACCGCGTTTCGTGTCTTTGCGCTCGGACCATATTAATGCGCGTTCGGGCCCGGGTGTCAGATATCCGATAGAATGGGTTTATATGCAAAAAAATGCCCCGGTTCAAATTGTAGCCGAATTTGAGTTATGGCGCAAAATCAAAGATTGGCAAGGTTCGGAAAGCTGGATGCACAAGTCAATGTTGTCCAACAAAAGAACGGTCAAGGTCATCACGCCCGGAGAGAACAATATTTACAACAAGGCAGACTATCAGTCAAAAATTTTGGCCAAAGTTGAAGATGAGGTGGTCGGCGATATTGTCAAATGCTCGGAAAACAGCAATTTCTGCTTAATCAAATTTGACACGGTTGAGGGTTGGGTCCCAAGAAACAATTTGTTTGGCCTTTTCCCTGATGAAGTGATAGATTAAAACTATGGGCTGGCAGTTTTTAGTCAGCCCATTGTTTATCTGAAATATTATCAACTTCTATTCCTGTTTCAAATTCTTCTATAAAATGCCAATTTTGTTCATCAAATGCAAAGTGAAAACATTGGCAGTTTTTAATTTTTCCGATTTTATATCCGGCAAACCAGCATAACGCCCGAGTGATTCCGCCATGCGAAGCTATGGCGATGTGCTCAAAATGACTTGCTAAAACAATTTCTTGCATAAATTCTTTAATTTCTTCAAAAGTCATACTGATTTTCTTTTGCTTTTCTGGGTTTTCTTCTTGCCAAAAACCAAAAGGAGCCTCACGCAAAATATCATTGGTAATGATTTTTGCATTTTTATGATGTTGAGCAACAATTTTTGCCGTATTAACCGCGCGAATAAAGGGGCTGGAAAAGATAACTTGTAGTTTTTTATCTGCCAAAAAGTTGGATAAACTTTCTGCTTGTTTTAATCCGACATCTGTAAGTGGTGCACGGGTTCCATCGGTAAGTATTTTGCCAAACTGATTTTCAATACTCTGGCCATGCCGAAAAAAATAAAAATGTTTTGTCATATTTATTTTCCATGAAAAAAGCCCGTTTGAGCGGGCTTTTTTTATATTATTTGCCAATCTTTATTTTATCCAACAGCTCTTTAACCGAAGGGATACCGCTGCGATACAGAGGATCTGTGGCAAAACGATAAACCTGGTGCCCGGCAAACAAAAGATTATCTTTAATGCTGCCGCCGTGGCTGATATCATAAAGAGTTTTATGAATGCAATAAGACCGCGGATCAGGGATTTTACC
>CALXWB010000027.1 GCA_944392225.1 uncultured Alphaproteobacteria bacterium
TTTGCAATGGTTTCTTTGAGTTTATCTAAGCTTTCTTCACCCATAGATTTTGCAAATTCATCATTGATTTGAACTTCTTTAGGCTCGCGAAGCTCTTTAATTTCGCAAGCAAAAACGGCAGCTTTACCGGCCAAATCTTTAGCATGATAATTTTCCGGGAAAGTGACTTTAACGTCAACTTTCTCACCGGCTTTTTTGCCAATCAATTGGTCTTCAAAACCGGGGATGAAAGAGTTAGAACCCAAAACCAAAGGATAGTTATTGCCTTTGCCGCCTTGGAATTCAACACCGTCAACGGAACCGACAAAGTCAATAACGGCGGTATCACCTTTTTTAGAAGCTCTGTTATCTTCAACTTTTTGGGTTTCTTTGCGGGCATCGGCCAAATATCTCAAAGCTTTTTCAACTTCTTCGGCCGGAACTTCAGCCATTTGTTTTTCCAAAGCAATGTCTTTAATACCGTCAAAATTGATTTCCGGCATAATCTCAACATTCACGTCAAATTCAACATCTTCGCCGTCTTTGAAAGAAGTGATTTTCACATCGGGCATCATCACCGGGCGAAGGTTGTTTTCTTTAATCACTTGCTGAGCGGTTTTTTGCACCAAATCTTCCAAAACTTCGGCTTTGGCAGAAGCTTCATATTTTTGTTTGATCATGGAAGCAGGAGCTTTACCGGCTCTAAAGCCCGGGAGTTTGATTGATTTTGCAATGGAATTGATTTTGGCATCAACGTCTTTGGCAAACTCTGCGGCAGAAACGCTGACTTTGAAAGATTTTTTAAGTCCTTCGGATTTTTGTTCTTTAATATTCATAACTTTCTCTTTGAGTTTAGGGTTAAACCACCTCAATAAAAGAGATGGTGCGAGCGGAGAGACTCGAACTCTCAAACCTTGCGGCACCAGATCCTAAGTCTGGCGTGTCTACCAATTTCACCACGCTCGCTAATACTTAGTTTTGCTTGCATAGTAAAGAAAAAAAATTTTAAATCAAGACTAAATTCACAACCTCATAAAAATAATTGTAATATAAGTTAATATTTTATATGATGAGCACAAAAGCTTTTTTAATTATGATTTTGGGAGTAAACTCGTGTTTGCAAAAAATATCACCAAAAATTTATTATGCAGCGCTGCCGCTCTGGCCTTATTAAGCGGCTGCAATTCGGTTGCCCGCATGGGAGAAAACGGCCAAACGCCGACCATTTGGCAGTTTAATGATCAAGCGGCCGAAGATGCCAACTTGGCAACGGTTGCCTATTCGCAAGGCAATTTTGAAGAAGCCCAAAGGTTAGCAGACCGCTCTTTGCAATCCAACCCCAAACTGCCGCAAGCCTTGATTGTGAGCGCCATGACGGCTGAACAATTGGGACATTACAACCGAGCTCGCCAAAATTATGAAGATTTGATTTTATTAAACAGCAAAGATACCACGATTTTAGGTTCATCAACCGGCAAGCCGGAAAAGATGTCCGACATTGCGCAAAAGCGCTTACGCGCCATCACATTGCAACAAAGCAAAATGGTCATAGAAGATGACAACGGCGCCAAGGTTTTCAATATAGAAGATTCCAAAGCTTTAAGACAAAGCAAATCAGCCATTGCCAAAGCCATTTTCATGGCACAAAAGCAAAAACCTGTGGTTGAAGAACCCACCACGGAAGAGCAAATTGAAGCTGCCGAAGTTTTGTTTGACGACGGAGAACAAAATGCCATTGCCCGTTTCTTAACCCTAAAAGAGCTGGCAGAAAAAGATTTGGTCACGCAAGAAGAATTTTTGACCGCGCGCTCAGCCAACATCGGCGCTTTGTTACCAATGACCAACCCTGCCCCGGCATATGGCATTGATCGTGCCGTTCCCTCGCCGGATTTGATTGTTGAGCGCATCAATGTTTTGAAAGAAGCTACCGCCGCCAAAGCCATCACTCCGAGAGAGTTTTCGGCCGAAAGAGATTTGATTATTGAAACTTTGCTTCCACCGCAACCCAGACAACGCGCCAAAAGAAAATTGCCCAGCAAAGACATCATGACCGCGGCCAAAAACTTGCGCAAATTGGAAGTTCTGTATGATTTGAACCTCATCACCACAAATGAAAAAGAAAAAGAAAAAGCCGCCATTGAAAATTATCTCGGCATCAACCGTTCCCCGGCAAAAGAAAACAAAGCAACAACCGCAACAAAACCCGTTGCCGAGAAAGTTGCCGTGACAGAGGCTGAACCGCAAAAAGAACAAACCGAAGCGACAAAAAAAGATGAAGCTTCAAAAGCAACGCCGTTGGTTCCCATGGTATCCAGCCCGTTTTAGCAACAGGACAGCATTTTAAAGAGGGTTCGGCTGAGCCCTCTTTTTTCTTGCCAAGAAAAGAGTTTTGATATAAAAGAAGCCTAATTTCCAAAAATTTAAGACATTTAAGTAAGGTAGAAAATGAACAATACAGTAAATAAGCGCAAAACTTTTGCCATTATTTCGCACCCGGATGCCGGTAAAACCACTTTGACCGAAAAATTGTTGCTGTTCGGCGGTGCCATTCAACAAGCCGGTGCCGTCAAGGCCAGAGGAGAAAACCGCCATGCGCACTCAGATTGGATGAAGGTGGAGCAAGAGCGCGGTATTTCCGTTGCCTCCTCGGTGATGAACTTTGAATATAAAGACATTACGTTCAACTTGCTTGATACGCCGGGCCACGAAGACTTTTCCGAAGATACTTACCGTGTGTTAACCGCGGTTGACTCGGCCGTCATGGTTTTGGACTCCGCCAAAGGTATTGAGAGCCAAACCAAGAAGTTGTTTGAGGTGTGCCGCCTGCGCGATGTCCCGATTTTAACTTTCATCAACAAGCTTGACCGCGAAGGCTTGGACCCGTTTGTTTTGCTGGATGATATTGAAAAGACATTGGCTCTGGAAGTCACGCCGGCAAGTTGGCCGATCGGCATGGGTAAAGATTTTTTGGGCTGCTATGATTTATTGAACGACCAGCTGATTTTGATGAATAAAACAGGAGATAAATCACAAATCAATGCCACGATTGAAACCTGCAAAGGCTTGGACGACCCGAAATTAGACGAGTTATTGCCGGCTCATGCCGTTGAAAAACTGCGTGAAGACGTGATGATGATAAAAGAGCTCTGCCCTGAGTTTTCAGTTGAATCTTATCTGGCCGGCGTGCAAACACCTGTGTTTTTCGGTAGTGCGATCAACAACTTTGGTGTAAGAGAAGTGCTGGAAGGCTTGCATAACATTGCCCCCACTCCGCGCCCCCATCCGGCCGCCGAAAGAGAGGTCAAACCCGATGAAAATAAGGTCACCGGCTTTGTTTTTAAGATTCAAGCCAATATGGACCCCAAACACCGCGACCGCATTGCTTTTATGCGTATCTGCTCCGGGCATTTCAAGCGCGGCATGACCTTAACCCAAGTCCGCACCGGCAAAGGAATAAAGATTCCGACCCCGGTGATGTTCTTGGCGCAAGAAAGAGAGCTGGCTGAAGATGCTTACGCCGGCGATATTATCGGTATTCCCAACCACGGACAACTCCGCATCGGCGATACTTTAACCGAAGGCGAAAAATTGCACTTTACCGGCATTCCGAGCTTTGCGCCGGAATTGTTGAAATCGGTTCGTGCGCTTGACCCGTTAAAGTCCAAACACTTAGGTGCCGCTTTGCAACAAATTGCCGAAGAAGGCGGTGCAAGCGTGTTCAAACCCGTAGTTGGCTCAGAATGGATTGTCGGTGTGGTTGGTGCTTTGCAATTTGAAGTAATGGCCGATAGAATTCGCTCAGAGTTTAACTTGCCTGTTGCTTTTGAGCCCACGCAATATTTCACCGCACGTTGGGTTGATTGCAAAGATAAGCAAAAATTAAAGAAATTTATTGATGCCAACCAAGGTTCCATGGCCACCGATCATGACGGTGCCGATGTCTTTTTGGCAAGAAATGCATGGCACTTGAACAAAGCGCAGGAAGATTTTCCAGATATTGAGTTCAAGAAAACCCGCGAACAAATGTTCTAAAATCAAAGCCTCTCAAAAGAGAGGCTTTTTTCATTTATTCCAATACCTTAGACCGATAAAATCACGTATGGTTTTAATTTTTATTTTATCTTTTTCAAAATAAATACTGGCACCTTCGGCATGCAAAGTGTCAAATTTTTTGCCGTCAATTTCCAAGTGCTTGTCTTTGTAAAAACGAATGCGATTTTTATAGAGGCAAGATTTTTTATCGCACGTCAAATCAAGCCAAGACTTGTCTGTTTTCTTGCCGCGATATATTTGATAGAGCTTGCGGCGTTCCTTTTCATCGAGCTTTTTATTGGCGGTTTTCTCAAGCCACATCTGCTTAGTAAAATTGTTGCCGCGTGCCGGTAAGATTACCAAATCGCCCTGCTCGTCTTTTATGGCAAGTAAAGATGCTTCATTATCCACCATCACATCGGGTGTTTTGACCGTGAAAATGCTCAATACGCCGACAAGAATGACGGCAAAGCCCCATTTTCGCCACGGCATATTCCACAAACACAGCCACAAACCACCCAAAATAATCAGCGCAAAACCCCAGGTCGGCATGGAGAGAACTTGATATCCGGCATTGGGAAGCGCTGAAACATAGGCTGTGATATCATTGATAAGCCCTATTCCCCAGCCCACCAGTTTGAGCGGCAAAACATCAAGTCCAAACGGCATGAGAATAAGCGCCAGAAGCACAAAAGGCATCACAATCAAGCCGATAATCGGTCCGGCTAAGAGATTGGTCAAACTTGTGTAAATTGAAATTTTGTTGAAGTGATAAACGGCAAAAGGCGTGGTGGCCAAACTGGCAATAAAATCTGCCACCAAAATACCAACAAGATATGCCCAGATATAGCGGAAGAATTTGACTGTTTTGCCGCTATCGGGGTTGCCGCGCAAAAAGCGTTGCAACGCACCGGCATATTTTTCGTAAAAAGCAATCAAGGCCACCACGGCGGCAAAAGACATTTGAAAACTGGCGCCGATAAGCGCTTGCGGTGAGAAGAACAAGATGAACATTGCCGCCCAGGAAATGGTGCGCATAGAAATGGCTTTACGCCCGATGAAGATGCCCAAAACCACAATCAGGTTCATGATAAATGCGCGTTGCGCCGGCACTTGCGCCCCTGAGATAAACAGATAAAATATACTGATGAGAATGGCCAAAACAGCCGCCGGCTTTTTGGAGTCATAACGCAGAGCCAAGGGCGGAATGAGCGCCATAAATAAGCGGACGAAGAAGAACATCAAGCCGGCAATCATCGTCATATGCAGGCCCGAGATAGAAAGAAAATGCGCCAAGCCGGAATCCCGATAATTTTGAATCACTTCGCGGCTGATAACGCCCTGCTCTCCGGCCACGATTGCTGCGGCAATCGAAGCTTCGTCGGCGGGAAGAATTGAGAGGATATGGTTGATGATTTTGGCGCGCAATTCATCAATATAGAAATTAAATTTTTCGGCAAAACTCGGTTTAGTTTGACAATCAATTTCATAAACCGAGCTCATGGCAAAACCATTGGCGTCAATCTCTTCAAAATAGGCTTTACGGTCAAATTGATAGCCGCCGATGATAACAGGCTTGCCGGCCGGCATCAAATTTGCCGCCATTTCCACACATTGCCCGACCTTAAAGTTGCTTTGCTTCATACGTGTGCTGACTTTAACCGTGCCAAAGCTCCGATTCTCTTCAAAATTTGAAGTATCTTTAAGCAAAAAGCGCTGAAAACCGCGATAGTTATAGTCAATTTTGCTAATCATACCGCTGATATAGGTGAGTTCAGGAGCTTTAATTTCTTTTTGCTTGTTGAGATATGCGGATTTCAGTTGAATATTTGCAAAGCCGAGCGCCATAACGCCGATAATCATAAAAAAAATAAGCACGCGTATATGGTAACGAAACAAAATGGCAAGCACAATCAGCACTTCCAAAGCGCCCAATGTCCACCAAATGGAAGGTTCAACCGGCAGCTGAAAATAAAGCGCAATGCCAAGGCCAAACAACACCGGCATCCACAAGAACCAACGGTTTTGTTCAGCATTAAATTGTTCTGCTATGTAAAAAAAGAACTTTTGCATTAAAAATCTTTTACACCTTGTCCATAACCTATTTTTTTATTTGCAAAAATTTAATAAATCAAGCTTATAATAAAACAAATTTCAGCAAGAAGGAAAAAACATGAAAAAGATTTTTTTATCCGCATTAATTTTATCTGCATTGGTTATAACCAATGCCCGTGCCGCTAATATGACAGATGAATTTGGGCGGCCCATAAATATTACGCAAAAGCAAGGGAAAGGAGCATCTCCATGTGAAATGGCTTGTCCCGGCTATAGTTTGGACATTGTCACTTGCCCGGATGGTTTCAATTTAGTCACCTGTGAAGCCAATGGCTGCGGAGAATATAAAAAATGTGAGAAAAATCCGTGCCAGGAAGGGTTTGATACCTCTCTCAAAACCTGCCCGATAGAAACACAAAAAGATGATTATCTTTGCACCCGTTGCATGTAAATAATATTTAATTTAAACGCATAAAAAAAGCTGTTAAAAACCCAATGGTTTTTAACAGCTTTTTTTTAACCTAATGTCAGCTTTGTAAAAGCTTCTCTAAGCTTTTCTGCTGCTTCTCTTGCATTTTTGACGACCACAATCTGAGGAACTCGTTCCTCAAGAAAGGGCTTCAATCTTTCATCGCAAACCACGGCCCGCACGTCAGGCGTCAGGTTCTGAACATCTGCTGCCGTTGCAATAACGGTCAGATAATGGTCTTTGGCGCTCCATATCGGGGCAAGACCATAAAGTTCATAAGTTTTAAAACCGGCAACTATTTTACCGCCGGCGATTTCGGCAACTTGTGCCAAAGTAAATTTTTTTTCTTTCATTTTTATTTATTTTTATGGCTTTGCAGAACAAATCATTAAAGCCCGTTAAACATCATAATAAAATAAAGGACCAACGTTTCCCAACGGTAATCCTTTGTATGTATGGCAAAAAAATATTGTTGCAAAAAGAAATATAGCAAGAAAAAAAATATAATCAAGCTTTTTTGTCTATTTTTTTATGATTTATAATTTCTAAAACCGCATCACAAGCATTTTCGCTCGGGCTTTGTTCTCCCTGACCCAAAATCTTGCGCACTTTTGCAAAACCTTCCATTTGCCGATTGTATAAATCTTCATGGCGCAAAAGCTCCAAGATATAGTTACGGATATTTCCTTTTACGCAGCGTTCTTGCAAGAGTTCGGGAATAATTTCGCGTCCGAGCAAAATGTTGGAAAGGTTAACAAACTGAATATGCAAAAACTTCTTAGCCAAAAAAGCCGTCAAGGGTGCCACTTTATAAGCAATGATATGCGGCACATCACAAATGGCAAGTTCCAAAGCCACCGTGCCTGAAGCGGCAATTGCCGCAGCCGAGGCTCTGAAAGCACCATATCTGTCTTGCTCATCTTCCAACACCAAAACCGGGAGAGAAGCATTTTGCAACATGTCTTTAACCATGTGCGAAACGGTTTTAACGGTTGGCAAGACAAAATAAAAATCCTTGTCTCGTTCATGGAGTTCTTGTGCCGCCTCAATAAACACCGGCAACAAACTGGAGACTTCATTTTTGCGAGAACCGGGCAAAAGTGTGATTATTTTTTTGTTTTCAGGGATATTAAATTTTTTTCTAAAATCATCTCCACTGGCAGTAACGACTTCGCTTTCAATCACCGGGTGGCCGACAAAACGCGCATCAAGCTTGTAGGGCGTGAAATATTTTGGCTCATAAGGAAAAAGGGTCAGCAAACAATCAATATATTTATACATGGTGCGTGCACGTTTTTTCTTCCAAGCCCAAACTTGCGGTGCTACATAGTGCACTTGCGGAATGCCTGTTTTGAGTTTGCGTAAAGCTTTATGAATACGAGAAGAAAAGCTCCAAGAATCAATGGTTATAACCACATCCGGCTGCACTTTTTTAATATCGGCAACCGTTTCTTTAATATGGCGCAAAACTTTAGGAATACTGGGAATAACCTCTGTCAGGCCCATCACCGCCAAATCGGAAATATCAAATAAGGGTTTCAGTCCTTCGGCTTCCATGGCATCACCGCCCACACCGAAAAACTCAACATTTTTTTCTTTGAGGCGCATGGCGCGCATAAAGCGTGCACCGAGCAAATCTCCAGATGGTTCACCGGCAACCAAATAAATTTTCATTGTGCTATTCCTTCTTGTCATTTATATAGTCCGCCGGGTTGATACCTATAATAAACAACCCTTCTTTATTGGCATAATCAATCACGTTTTTTTCATCCACAATCAAGGCGTTACCGGCATGCACAGCCACACCGCGCAGTCCTGAGTTTTTGGCATTTTCAAGTGTTTTCAGACCGATGGTCGGCAAGTCAATACGCATATCTTGTTGCGGTTTTCTGAGCTTAACCAAAACGCCGCCCTCGCCTTTGCGTTTATATTCGCCGCAACGAATGATAAGCTTATCGGTACCTTCAATGCCTTCCATACCCAAGACCAAACCCTGCTGCACCACAACAGATTGCCCAACATCAAGCTCGCCCAACTTCCAGGCCACCTCAGCCCCGCGTTTGATATCGGCAAGTGCTTGTTTATCAGGCTTATGTTTGGTCAAGACGCCGTTTTTCACCAACAACTCAGGCATCACCTCATGCACGCCCTTGACGACCATTCCGTCATGTTCCAGTTCTTTAACCAAAGCACGTAAAATTCCGTCATCGCCCAAAGATTTCATGCCGATTTTGGCAAAAAAAGCCGTCGTGCGCAAATCAGGCACCAAATCTTTAAAGCTGGGTCGTTTGATGGTGCCGATCATCACCACATCATGCACTTTTTCTTCTTTCAGACGTTTGAACCCCGTTCCGGCCTGCCCTAAACGTATCCAGGTATGTGGAATATTTTCATTAAGCAAATCTTGAGAAGCATTGTCAACAATGGCCAAAACAAAAAAATCGCGTTTTTGTTTTTGGCAATATTCAATCAACATTTTAGGGATTGTTCCGCCGCCGGCAATGATTCCGAGTTTTCGCGCTGTCATTTTCAAACCTATATCTGTGTCCAAACTAAAAATCAGAATAACCGGCAAAATGTGCTTTTTCAAGCAAAACTCTGCCGGTTATTGCATAAAATATAATGAAAGATTAGTCAGCCATCATAATCTTGCGTTTGCCATCCAAACCTTCATCAATAAACTTCAGTTGTTCCATAACCATTTCATTGTCTTTGAACTTTTCTTTAGCCTGAGCCAAGCGTTCTTCAAAGGTGCCTTCTTTGCCTTTGAACAAGAACATAAAAGCACGAGAAATAGATTTAACGGTATGTTCATCATAGCCGCTGCGTTTCAAACCAACCACGTTCAAGCCGCGAAGTTTGCCTCGATCCCCGGTCACAATACCAAACGGAATAACATCGCGGTCAACGCCGGACAGACCGCCGACCATAGCCTTGCGGCCGATTCGGCAAAATTGGTGAACAGCGGAGTTTCCACCCAAGATAACCCCATCACCCAAACGGACATGCCCGCCGATAACGGCGTTGTTTGTCATAATCACGCCATTACCGACCACACAGTCATGCGCAATGTGAGAGTTAATCATGAACATGCCGCCGTCACCGACTGTGGTCGTAAAATGCTCTTTCGGTGTTCCGGCATGCATGGTCACATTTTCTCTGATAATATTGTTTTTGCCGATAATGAGTTTGGCTTCGTCTTTAAATTCGTTACCATGATCTTGCGGACCTGCACCCAAAACTGCTCCCGGAAAAACGATTGTCCCCTCACCGATGGTGGTATTACCCATCACGGTAACGCGGCCCAAAAGCTGCACATTTTCGCCGATTTTAGCACGAGAACTAATCCAGCACAGAGGGCCGATTTTTGCACTAGCGGCAATTTGCGCACCGTCTTCAATAACAGCAGTTGGATGAATATTTGTCATGGTCTTATTTCCTTTTCTATAAAAATTAACATTGCATAAAATCTACTTGTTTTTTGATATATTGTAAACACACAAAAGCTTACAAATTATTACCATTATGGTAGACATAAACTTTCAACGGCATACCATATGATGTTGCATCAATAACCTTATCATATTTCAACCCGGGGACCTCAAAAGCCAGAGAAATAAGTTTGGCTTTTGGTTTGAATTTTTCTTGCAAAATCAAAGACAAATCTTGCGAAGCTTTAACGCCGAGAAAACCCAAAATCAAATCATAAGAAGATAAATCTGCCTGCAAAAAATTGGCATGAACAATAGAAACATTTTTCAGTTTTCGGCACCGCCATCGCGCAATTTTGACCACAAAAAAATCCCAATCATAGCCCACGAATTGGCAGTTTGGAAATTTTTTGGCCAAAGGCACCAGCAAGCCGCCGATACCGCACCCCAAATCTATCACTTTTAAGCTTTTGTCGGCCGAAGATAAAAATGTTTCAGCCTCAAGCAAAGCCTGTTTTCTCATGTTTCCGAAAGAAGGAAATGCCGGCGGATATTGAAAATTTTTGGAAAGAAAAACGGCATAGAAGAAATATATTCCGAAAAGCATCCCGAAAATAAGAAGCAAAAGTGCAAAAAGCAATAAAAAAATATCCATATCTTCACTCCTGAAAATATGGATATTTTATTTATGTTTGGTTTATAAAGGCTTAAAATTCAAAACGTGCATTCAAGCTCAAATCCAGAGGCATTTCAACATTTCCGCCCATAATTGTGCCAATGGAGAAATAAAGCTCCTGCCCTTCATTGGTGTTGAGGTTGAAACCGGTGCCCAAACGCACAAAATTTTCCGACCGATCTTCTTCTATGGTATACCCGGCCACGGTCACTTTATGCCCGTTATCCATTTCCGAATAAAAATCGGTGCGGACAAAAACATCCAACGGCATATCGTAAAATTCGTTGATTCTCTTACCTAAAATAACGCCGATTCTCCCTAACCATATACCCTGATTTGCTGCATCAATCAGCGTATTATAAGAGGTGCGATAAGAAACATTGTCAAAATCAAGATAGCTGAGTTGAGCTTGGGGTTCAACATAATAGCCGTTTTCAAGTTCAAAGCGTTTTCCACCTTCCAAAGAAAGCGTGTAGCCATCCACGTCATAATCACTGTCAACAGCGGCTCCAAACGGCAAATAGCTGGTGATTTTTTGCTTATGATGATAGTAAGCGGCTGCCACATCGGCATAAAACCCGTTTTGTGCAATCATCGTGGTATAAGCACCAAAGCTATAGGTATCTGCCGAACCGTCACCCGAACGGTCAAAATTTTGGTCTGTATCGGAATAACCGCCGTAGACACCAACGAGCCAACGATTGAAAATATTTTGTTTCAAAGCATGGTCAAAACCGACTTGCACCCCATTCATATCCACATCAGATTGACTTGCATCGTCAAAATCCAAATCCAACTCACGATGAATTCCTCTGACCCAAAGTCCGCCGTTTTTGTTGGTATGAATTTCACCCAATCGGTTGTTCAAATTTTCCAAATGGGCATACATCACCGAATGAATGGCCGAATATGTATTTTTGGCCAAAACAGCTGTATCGCTGAGCTGCATGGTTTTTGTCAAATACCAACCGTCGGCTTCTTTTTGCAAATCATAGTGGAATGCACCCACATCAGCCGCCCCGCCAATCAAATAGAAGTTTTCTGCCGGTGAGCCGTTAATCAATTTCATATCTTGAGCAAACACGGGCGTGGCACTATAATCGGTCAATGCAAGGCCTATTTTGCCGCTACCGCCATTTGTCACGTTCAAGGTATCATGCTTATCTTGTGCCACATCAGTGTTCATATAGATAGTTCCGTTACCATCCAATGTGGTCACTTTAATATCTTTAAATCCGTCATTATAAACCGAATAAATTGAACCTCCGTTCAAATCTAAATCAGTAAAACTGGTATTACCATTTAAATACAAAGCACTTCCAGAATTAACGCTTGTTGTGCCGGTGATATCAATATCTCCTTCAAAAACGGTTTCTCCGCCGTTAAGAGTTAAACCGTCGACCTGTCCGCCTGCAAAAACATCTAACAAACCACCGTTTACGGTTGTGTTATTAATCAGAGCCTTATCTTCCACAAACATATAGCCGTCATTAATTTCGCTGTTGTTTGCTTCGCCACCGCTCAAAATTTCCACACTGCCGCCGTTTATTTTTGCATTACTGACAGTTGCGGCGTCCCCGACATAAACTTTGGAAGAAGAATTAACAGCAATACCGCTTGCTGAAGCACTGTTTGTCACATTCATTTGTGCACCGTTAAGAATAGTATTATTGGCAGAGCTTCCGCTTCCCGTCACCGTCAATGTGCCGCGCCGACCAACCGTTGTGGTATCGGCTGTTCCCCCGTTTTGCACCGTCATCTTGCCATAAGTTCCAACCGTTGTGTTAGTCACATTTCCTTCCACCGTCAACGGATTGTTGCTGGAAACAGATAAACCCGTTTTAGATGTTCCGGCAGGGACGTCCGTGGCCAAAGCCACCCCGGACATCAAAACATAAGACAATGACAAATATAATATTTTTTTCATTTTTTTCTCCTTTTAATGTCCATGGATGTATGAAGTTTTTTCCTTAATTCAAGTCAATCGGGGATTTTTTCTGCCGAAAAGAAAAATATTTATGCAAAATATAGGTCAATATGGTAGATATAACCAAATATGCCGCCTGCCCGATTAAAGGATAAAGCCCCAAAACGCGCACAAACAAATTAAGCGCAAAGGCGTTGAAAAAATACATGCCGATATAAACCGTCCAAGCCTTAAAATATTCGGCTTTGATATTGCCGTGGCTCTGAAAAACATAATACCGCATCGTGATGAAAGACACATTGACGGTGATGAAATATTGCAAAATCAGCGCCGGATTATATGGAATTTTGACAAGCTCAAACAAAGCCGCAAACACGCCGTAAGCAAACACGGTGTTAAATCCGCCTACTAAAAGGAAACGGATTTTTTGGTTAATTTTAAACCAAATGCGCTCAATTTTTTTATAAAGCTCAATTATCATTGAATTTCATCTGCTATTTTCTTGTCAAGAAGCGTTTCCAACTCTTTGGTCCGCCATGGAGAAAGCACATTCTCATCAAACACGTTTTCCATGTGTTCTCTGTCCACCTCGGGCATGGCAGGATGAATTCCAACTTCAACCGCCTTATATTTTTCAGGAATTTTCAGACCATTAAAGCGTTTTTTTGAGAGTTTGCATGTATATAATATACTGTAAAAATAAGTATCGGTCGGATAATTGTTCCAAATCACGAGCGAGCGCAGAACCAAATATTTAACCAAGCCCCCATCATGGAGAAAGCATTTATCATCGTTATATTTAAGCGTGTTGAAAATATCTTCGTTCATCACGCGGATTCTCGGAATTTTATATTCTTCGGCCAGCTTTTTTACCACCTTAAAAATCACTGGGATATGGTGAATATGGCGGTGGCTGTCAATATGCGAGAGTTTAATCCCGAGTTTCAAAGCTTTTTCAATCTGCGCTCTGGCTTCTAACTCAACCTGCCGCGCCAACTCTTTTGGGTGAAGCAATGAAAGCAAAAACAAATTGACAAACCCGTTTTTGAACTCTCCGTTACCGTCAACCAGCAGCGGAATATTTTGCGGCACGGAAAGAGCATATTGGTTGGTCAAGTTGAGGTGCAAACCCACATCCAAGTTCGGCATATCTTTTTTTAGTTCAAGTGCTTCGTTCACAAAGTTCAAGTTAATCATGATGCTTGTGGAGTTTAAAATCCCTTCATGATAAGCCTTGGCTATGGCCTGATTCACCCCCGGGGTCATACCGAAATCATCGGCATTAAATATCTTTTTTATCGCCATGACGCACCACCTGTTTTACTTCTTCTTGTGTTTCATAATCAGCCATATAGAGCGGACGTTTTTTCACTTCCATATGAATTTTGCCGATATATTCGCCGATGATTCCCAAAACAATGAGTTGGACGGCACCAAGAAAAATCATTGTTACCATAATTGTAGCATAGCCTGGGGTTGGCTTGTGCATAATAAAATGCTCGCCGATAACATATAAACCGAGCAAACCGGCAACAAAAGCGGTGATAATGCCTAAATAAGTTGAAAAACGCAACGGCTTGACCGAAAATTGGATGATTGAGTTAACAGCCAGCTGCAAGCTCTTGCGGAAATTATATTTAGATTCTCCGGCATGACGCTGCGGTGCCACAAAGTCCAAAACCTTAACCTTGTCATTGGGCATAATCCAGCTCAGCAAACCGCGGAATAAACGGTCTTGTTCGTTAAAGTTTTTCAAAAAGTCAATATATTTGCGGTCAATCAAGCGAAAATCCGGCGTTTTTTCAGGGATTTTGGTATCAGAAAGCAAATTCAAAATCTTGTAAAAACTTTTAGCACAGAATTTGTAAAAAGCAGAGGTATCCACATTATCCACGCGACGAGTTAAGACAATATCATAACCGTTTTGCCATTCTTCTACCATTTGTTTGATATAAACCGGCGGGTGTTGCAAATCAGAATCCATAAAGATAACCGCCTCACCTTTTGCATAGTCCATACCGGCCGTCATGGCAATTTCATGCCCGAAGTTGCGTTTAAGATGCACAATTTTAACGTGTTCGTCTTTCTTTTGCAGAGCCTGACACTTGGCATGAGTTTTGTCCGAGCTGCCGTCATCAACATAAATGATTTCATAAGTTTTGACATTTGTATCTTTCAAAACTTTTTTCAGCTCTTTATACAAAGCCTCAACATTATCTTCTTCATTATAAGCCGAAACAACAATACTGATAGAATCTTTAGTCATGTTTCACCTCTTGAATGGGTTCAAAAAAGCCATAATAAATGGTTTTGGTCTTTAGCTTACCAATTCGATTTTTAAATTCAAGCTTATATTCACTCGGTTCGCTCATATTCGGATAAACATTTTTCATATTCATATAAGCCCCACGGCTCGGAAAGACCACCAGCGCCCCGCTGAAAAGAATGTCATTTTTATCAAACCAAGGTGCAAGTTCCGGGCGCATGGCCGGCACGGGTTTGGGTTGAGCCTCGGCAAAGATAGACAAGTTAGCCACATACCAAATTTCGCCACCGGCATATTTGAAAGGCTTGTCGGTATGCAGCTTCCAAGCATAAGACATATCTTGAGCAAATTTTTGATAAGGGAAATTGATTTTTTCGCTTTTGTTGAAGATGATAACCGATAAGGCGGCAATGACAAACAAAGTCATTGCCACATAAACAGACTTAACTGTTTTGCGAAAGTTAATATCGGAAAGTTTATACGGGAAATAAGCAAAAAGGACAATGCCGAGCATATACATGGTCGGGAAACCCCACATACTTTTGAGCTTGCTGCCGCTGATAAGTGCCACCGCGGCAAACAAGAACACCGGCAAGATGCCCATATAGAAAAG
>CALXWB010000028.1 GCA_944392225.1 uncultured Alphaproteobacteria bacterium
TTTTTAATGCACATCTTGCAACAAAGCTTTATGATAAGCGCAAGTTTCTAATGAATTAGGATTACAAAATGCTGACTATTGATGAACTGACCGAACAACAGGCTTTAACTGAGCTCAAACGAATCGCCGAGGAAATGGCCAAGGCCGATATTGCTTATTATCAAAATGATGATCCTTATTTGACCGATGCCGAATATGATGCCCTCAAACGCCGCAATGAGCAAATTGAAGCCAAGTTTCCGCAGCTCAAAATTGCGAACGGTCCGTCTGCAAGAATCGGCGCGCCGATTAAAAGTGAGTTTGGCAAGGTGGAGCACAAGATTCCGATGCTCTCGCTCGGAGATATTTTTTCCGAAGCGGAAGTGGCTGAATTTACCACTTCGGTCAACCGCTTTTTGGGTTATGACAACGACAATCAAATCACCTATTCTGCCGAGCCGAAAATTGACGGACTTTCTTTTTCCGCCCGCTACGAACGCGGCAAATTTGTGAAAGGGGCCACCCGCGGCGACGGCAAAACCGGTGAAGATATCACCGAGAACTTGAAAGTTATCAAAGACTTGCCGCTCACCCTCTCCGCTTCCGATGTGCCGGAAGTTTTGGAAGTGCGCGGCGAGGTTTATATGTCTAAAGCTGACTTTTTGGAGCTCAATGCCAAATGCGAATCGGAACACAAAAAAACGTTTGCCAATCCGCGCAATGCGGCGGCCGGTTCGCTGCGTCAGCTTGATGCCAACATCACCAAAGAGCGCAAACTTTCTCTCTTTGTTTATACTTGGGGCGATGTTTCCAATATTCCATGGAAATCGCAAAGCGAATTTTTGCAAAAAGTGCGTGATTGGGGCTTCAAAACAAACCCCTATAACCGAATCTGCCACACCACCCAAGATTTGATTGACTATTTTAATTTTCTACAGCAAGAGCGCGCCGATTTGCCTTATGATATTGATGGTATTGTTTACAAGGTTGATGACCTGGCTTTGCAGAATCGCCTGGGCTTTTTGACCCGCACACCGCGTTGGGCGATTGCACATAAATTTCCGGCCGAGCAGGCTTTTACCAAAATCAACAATATTCGCGTGCAAGTGGGACGCACGGGGGCGCTCACGCCGGTGGCCGACTTGGAACCCATAAACGTTGGCGGAGTGATTGTTTCTCATGCCACGCTTCATAATGAAGATGAAATCAAACGCAAGGATATTCGCATCGGCGATACGGTGATTATTCAACGCGCCGGTGATGTGATTCCGCAAATTGTCGGTGTGGTTTTGGACAAACGTCCGGCCGATTCACAAGAGTTTGTTTTTCCTCACGTCTGCCCAATGTGCGGCGCGCATGCCATTCGCGAGGAAGATGAAGCCGTGCGTCGGTGTACCGGCGGGCTCACCTGTCCGGCGCAAGCCATTGAGCGCTTGAAACATTTTGTCTCGCGCGAGGCCTTTGATATTGAGGGCTTGGGGGCCAAGATTATGGAAGAATTTTATAACGAAGGCATTATCAAAACGCCGGTGGATATCTTCACTTTGGAAAGCCGCAACAAACGCTTGCGTGATGACCTTTTTGCTGCGCTTGATGACGGCTCAATCTATCTCGAGGCGCGCGAAGGCTGGGGCAAAAAATCGGTTGAAAATTTGTTCAAAGCCATTAACGAGCGACGCCATATTTCCTTGCCACGCTTTATCTATGCTTTGGGAATCCGCCAGGTCGGGGCGGCAACATCGCTTTTGATTGCCAAGCACTTCGGCTCGTTCAAGGCTTTTGAGCAAGATATGCTGAACCGCGACACGACCAAACTTTTGGAGATTGACGGGATTGGCGAATCGATGGTGCAAGATATTGTGGAGTTTTTTGCCGAAGAGCATAACCGCCGCACCATCAGTGAGCTTCTGCAACAGGTGCAGGTGGAAGATTTTGTCGACACAACCGATTATTCTTCCGAGCTGGCCGGAAAAACGGTTGTCTTTACCGGGACGCTGGAACATCTGACACGCGCCGAGGCCAAAGCTAAAGCCCTCTCTCTTGGCGCAAAAGTGGCCGGTTCGGTTTCTAAAAATACCGATTATGTGGTGATGGGCGCAGATGCCGGCTCAAAGGCAGCAAAAGCCAAAGAACTCGGCGTGACCATTCTTTCAGAAGAAGAATTTTTGAACCTTTGCAAGCACTGAAGCCACAAACTGGAGACAGTTTGACAAGCTGAAGCCAGCTTGACCGCATTAGTTTTATCTCTGTGCCGCGTGGACCGCGATGCTCTTCTCGTTTTGGGCGGAGGTTTTATGCCTAGAATAAGCGGAGGACAGCTTGGCTTGACTGAGAAGCTAGGCTTAATGAATTGATAGCCAATTGTTGACGGGTTTGCAGAGAGAGCATATTGGCGGACTCTTCATTCATATCGGCAAGTGTGAGCTTATCGGCGCCTTCTTGCAACACATTGATAAGATTTTCGGTAAAATCTTCTCTGGTGGTGATAATTGAATAATAGTTGCCAAGCTTGGTTGAAGCGGAACGCAAAGTGTTTTTGGCGTTGATAATTTGGTCAAGGCTTGTTTGCACGTCTTTGGCTTTGGTCCAATCAGCCGTCATCATACCGATTTTATCGGAGCTTAAATCCACGCCGCTCACCTCTAAGGTTGAACTGCGATTTTCATTGAAAATCACTTTTAAATCATCTGCTTGAAGCAAGTTCACGCCTTTATAAGAACTGTCTTTAATCAAAGAATCATATTGCGATAAGGCATTGTTATATTGCTTTTGATAAACCGCGCGGTTGGCCTGCTCTTCAGCCTCTTTTTCTGCCTGCGCCGCATTCTCTTGCTCTTGTTTTTGCTGTTCTTCTGCTATAATATCTCCTGCCGTTTTCCAGGCTTCTGTTTCTGCAACATTCAGAGTGGTTTCAATATTGTCCGCGGTTATTTGATTATTTATAGTCGTTGATGTATTTTCATCATGATAATCCTCCTTAACTTCATACCATTTGGCTTGACCATCTTTTTCTACTGCTATTTTGGCACCACTAGCAATATTAATTGTGTTAGGACCATTTCCTGTATCGCGTCCATTATAAATTACAGATAAGCCAGTATTAAAATAAATTTTTGCACTAGATGTTATATTTACACTGTTTCCTGTCGCATTACCTGCGTTGGTAATTCCATAACCTGAAGATATAATATTTAAATTTCCTGAAATATTAAATACTGCTTTTGAATCATATAAAAATACTCCAGAGCCTTTAGTTTGAATATTTATTTGAGCTCCTGATGCAATATTAAATTTACCATATGCATGAAGACCGTAGTTTACTGAATTTATATTAATTAATGTATCAGAATAAATATTGATTTCTCCACCAAAATTATATATCCCTTCACCTTCTGTTGTTATATTTAGACGAGCTCCGGAATTAATATTACAGGATCCTGTTCTTATTCCAGCAACAGAAGAACCTGATGTCTTAATTTTTATATCAGAATTTCCAAGAATTTCTATATTGTTACCATAAATTCCCGTTACATAACGTCCAGAAACTTCAAGGTTGATTTTGCCATCAATATTTGTTGTGCCATATTGAGAGTAAATAGCATTTCTGGCAACAGTTGAAGTATCTGTAAAATCAGCTTTGATTGTTAAATTTTTTAAATCAGTAACACTTCCTGTTTTATTGATGTAAATGACATGAGAACCGCCTTCATTGCTATTCTCATAGCTCAAATTCAAATCACTAACCAAACAGCCGGTTTCATTAATATCAATGAGATTTTTATCTTTTACTGTTGCTGTCGCCGAAATGCCCGAAAACTCTTCCCCCTCGGTGCCAAAATTGCCGTAATAGTTGACACCGACGAGTTTTTGATTTTCTTGCAGGCTTAAGCCGCCGGAGGTGGAGATGTCACCTAAATCTATTTTGCCATAAACGCAGATTTCTTCTTTGCCGCTGTCTACTGCCGCGCGAAGCTCTTCGGCATTAGTTACGACCGCGCCATTAGCACCGACCAGTTTTTCAAAATAGCTCTTCTCCGGCACATAAACCCCGGTGTTGACCTGCTCGGCAATCGCTTTCATTTGGGAAAGTAAATCTTCCGCTTTTTCAATTCCTTCTGTAGCGGCTTTGATTGTTTGCACTGATTGGCCCATCGAATCAAGCAATGCGGACAAATCTTCCGCTCGATTGTTCAACGAGCTGGCGGTGTAATATGAACTGGGGTTATCTATGGCGGAATTAACTTTGAGGCCGGTGGATAAGCGTAATTGCGTGCTGTCTTGCAACTTTGAGATTTGTTGCAAGCTTAACAAATTGCTGCGCATGGACGCTGTTAAACTTATTTCTGACATATCCACCAACTACTTTTTGATATATTGCAATACTTTGGATGCGGCTTTCTTACTCAAACCTTTTCATCCATATTCAAAACTACCATATCTTGGATTAATGTTTGGTTAATATGTGCAAAAAAACTCAATTATCTAAAAAGAAAAATTCATAACATTTGGCCATAATCACGTTGGCATAAACAATGATTGGCGACAAAAGAAGATAATATATATATGACGGGAAGCCAAAATATTGGCTGATTTGCTCCAATATGACACATGGAATGTTGAGAATCAGCAACAAGCAAACAATTTGGCGATAGTTGCCTTTGGTGTGATAAAAAGCAAATTTGAGGCTTTTATTGTTGCCCAAAACCGAGGCTATCCAGGAAAAAAACGGACGGAAAAACATAAACGGCGCAAAAAAGATGCTCACCAGCGCCAAAATCAAATTCAGCATTTCTTCATCATCTAGAAAATGCATATAATATTCCGTATCTCCCAAACCTAAAAAAGGTAAGATAAACGGCAGCAATATCAGAGCCGTCATAATCACAAAGCTCAAGACCAAAATTTTGGTTGACGGCGACAAAGAAGCTGTCATGGATTTTATCTCAAAATAGGGCTTTTTCTTAAAATAATAGCGGAAGAAAAAACTCCATAAAATATATGCCCCAAGCAAAACAACAAAAAATGCCGGGGTGCGCCATGTATGCACGCCCAAGATGATGCTGGCATAGTTCAACATGCTGAACCAAAACATGGGCAGCGGCGCGCCTTGCATATATTGCAGGCTTTGGCTTAATATATTTAATACCGGCAGGCTTTTGATGTTTTTTTGCTCCATGGTCAAACTTCCTGCTTTTATTGTTTGAAATATCTCTTTATGGTCTGCTGGATTGAGCTCAAGCCAAAATCTTGATATTTTATTTCAGAGGGCGATAAAAACGTATATGCGCTGTTTTCACTTTCATCAACTTTTAGCTGGCTCATATCTTTGATTTTGCATTTGAAAAAGAAATCAAGCGGATATCTTTCCAAGTTTTTATAAACATAATGATTGGGGATAGAAAACAAATATTCTTGCGGCTCAACCTCAATATTCAGCTCTTCTCTAACCTCGCGAATGATCCCCTCTTCCACGGTTTCTCTCACCTCAACAAAACCGCCCGGCAAATCCCAACTGCCTTTGGCCGGCTCTTTGCTCCTTTTGACCACCAACAAACGCCCTTCATCATCAAAAACGAGGGCTGCTCCGCCAATGGTTGGGTTGATATAAATCTCATGACCGCAATCAGTGCAGGCTATTTTGTTTTTGCCAACGATTTTCAAGGCCTTTTTTCCGCAAACCGGGCAAAATTTGTATATATCTGAAATGTCCATTTTGAAGTGTTTCTCCACTTATTGCGTGATGCGCAAATTGACCATGCCGTTGTTGATATGCGCTTCAAAACGCAATTGTTCTATGCTGAAAATATCTTCATCGCGCGTTTGTTCCATGGCTGAGAGTTTTTCTGCCAGCAAGGCCGAGGCCGAGGGCAAATCTTGCAATTTGTTCGGCATCAGACGGTTGACAACATCTATAATCTCTTGTGTGTGGATGTTTTTTTGCGCGTCGTCCGTGTTATAGTCAAAAGCAATGATGATTTTTTTGATTTTTTCTGCATCACTTTCAAAAGAAATGCGAACATTGTTTTTGGTGCCGGTATAGGTAGAAATGCCCCCTTCATTGCCGGTTAACAAAAACTGATAATCTTGCAACGCCTGAAACGGCACAACATCTTTTTGCTCTGTTTTTTCCGCTACAACGGAAGATGCACCGGCAGAGATTATGCTCACCGCCGTCATGGTCAAAAAAGCACCCAAAATATAGTAAACATTCTTTCTCATCTCAGCACCTTTCGGTCTATTTTTTTGTTGGTATTATATATAATTAAATATATTGAAGTAAATAGATTATATATAAAAATCCGACAAAAATTTATTCATATTTGAACATTGAATAATTCTTGGCTGAAGACGGCAAAAGTTTGCAACCTTTGAGCGCCAGAAGTTCGATTAAAAAAGCCGTGGCAACAATTTTGCCGCCCAGCTTTTCAACCAAATCACATGCGGCTTTTACCGTGCCGCCGGTGGCCAATAAATCATCTATCACCAAAACACGCTTGCCTTTTTCTATGGCATCTTTGTGCATTTCCAGTGCATCCGTGCCATATTCCAAAGCATATTCCACTCTTTCCACCTCGGAGGGAAGCTTACCCGGCTTTCTGGCAACAACCAAACCTGCACCAAGCTTATATGCCAAAGGGGCGCCCAAAAGATAGCCTCTGGATTCAATGGCAACAACATAGTCTATTTTATCCTTGGCAAACTCTGCTGCCAAAATGTCTATTACCTTATGAAAAGCGGCCCCGTCTTTGAGCAACGTGGTGATATCTTTGAACTCTATCCCCGGCTTGGGAAAGTTGGAAATATTGCGGATTTTCTTTTGCAAATCTTCAAACATGAAAGTTTTCTCCATTAATGATTTTGGATTATAAATACAATTTCTTAATATTTGTTTATAAAAAGTGCTTGCATGTTTGAAAAATTTATATTATCAAATGTTCTGTCATATGGTCCCATCGTCTAGCGGCCTAGGACATCGCCCTCTCACGGCGGTAACGCGAGTTCGAGTCTCGCTGGGATCACCAATTCAAACGGCAGTCATGAAAACGGCTGCTTTTTTTATGCTCATCAGACGAGATACATTTATTTTACTAATTTTTATAATATATAGCCTTATTTAATGAAATATCATTGTCGAATGTTTGTAATAATTTCAGATAGTTAACATTATTTTTCTTAATTTCTGCATACAAACTCATTAAAATTTTTTTTTATTTTATATCGACAACATTAAAAAAAAATGATACCATTTAGTTCTAATATGTCAGAAGACGGAGGACTACATGAGCTATGATCAACAACTTGAAAGCACAGCTAGATTTGAGTATTTTGAAGATTTCAAGTCAGAAATGCTGAAGCAAAAGAATTTTATTCCATCTATAGATTATGATGATTTATCCGAGGCTGCACTTAATTCCAAGTCTATTTTAGGGCCGATAAGTCCCAATGTTGGAAAAGATGGTATCCAAGTGAAAGATTTGCTCGCTGGACTTGATGTTGTTGTATATGGTGATTGTTATAAAAAGGCCTTTTGGTCGGAAATGGCTGCTGAGTTAGACGATAAAGATGCAGAATATTTAATTGATGCATTAAACAAATATTTTGAACGCAACTCTTTAAGTGACGAGACAATAGCAGAGTTAACTCTTACTTTTGCTTTGAAAAATGAGGATGCTTGGCAAGAATATAGCCAACATTTTTTTGAAAGAAATAACATTTCTGCTATGGAGCTTTTGTATGCTTTGAGATTTGCTCCTCGTGTAAAAGAAGAATTTATTCCTTTAATGCATAAAATCTTGGGCAAAGAATTTTCCGATTTGTATATTGAAAACAAAGAATTAATTGATAAAACTCCTCGTAAACAGAATCTTTTAAATCTTCTAACTGTTCCTCGCAGTCAGAGAGCAAATTTTTTAGATTATTTTACCAAGAAATTAGAAAAGTTAACTACAGATTTCGGTGAAAACGAGTATGATTTTTATTGCATATCAAATGCTTTAAAGAAAGAAGGCTTTCTTGAAGCAGCACATAAGCTGTTCGCTGAAGTGATGACTAACAAAAATTCTTTCATACGAGGGAGCTATAATGAACATTCCAATGCTTTTGTTCGTGGGACGTTCCCTGATTTGGCCGCCCAAGTCGATGAAGCTTTTCCAATCAAGATTTCTCGTGAACAGCTGGAAGCTGCTTCGAAAAAAAGTTTCCATGAAGCCAGAATTCTGCGTGAAGCTGCTTTGTTACCTGAATTTAAGGACTGTGAGCGGCAATTGTTAATCGATTCCGTAAAAGCAGGAGTTCGCGATATTGATGAACTTAAAGAAGTTGTTCGACTTTTTTATAAATTTAACGAAAGGTCCATCTTCTACGGATCAAGGTCAGATACTGTTTATCCTAACGTTTTGATCCCGTTGTTAAGGGGAAAAGCGCCGGAGTGGATGTATCCGATTGTGGCTATTGCGGTTAACTCTCAGGTTATTTCTCCAGAACGACTTGGAAGTGTTAAAAATTTATTTGATGCCGCCAAGGCTTGGCAAATGAATCCTCTCATTCCCAAAAAAGATGCTGAAAAGATCGGCAGAATGCCTCTGGAAAGCAGAATGGTTGCTGGGGCTATTTTTACGCGTTTGAGTAAAAGACTATACACTCCCAGAAGTCAACTCAGTGAAGATTTTTGGCATGAAATGAAAAAAGCTCAAGATATGGGTTGGAAAAATGCTATTTTTCAATATTGTTATGATAATGCCGAAACACGCGGTCGTGTTATAACTCTCTATCATCCCGAACTTGGCGAATTGGAGCAAAGGGTTTTCAGATCTTGTGTCCATTTTAGAGATTTGCTGACTTGCGACACAAAAAAAATCAACCATATTTTTGACTTATGGGAAGAATATCTGCAAATAAGTCGAGAAAATATATTAGGCAAAATTTCTAAGTATATAGAAGAGAGATTTGACCCTTATAATATGTACAAGCCTTTGGTTAAACGATTATTCGCTTTTGACAAAATTTTTCCAGATGAAAAAGATAAGATTGATTATTTGGAAAGTGTTAAACACTTGGGCAAAGCGGCTTTATTATGCCTTCCCAGTAATTTGAAAGATGAAAAATATGCCTCACTGGCTGAATATTTTAAGAAAAATATGTTTTTCGTCGATGAAAACGGGAAAAGATGTATGCGTGCTTTTGACGGGGTGAGCGAAGTAACAAAAATCTGGAATGATTTAACGCCACAGCAAGAGCAATTCAATTTTGGAAAAATACTCGGTATATGTTATACAAAGGATAGTGTCCAGCGCATTAATTATCATTTTTCCGATTTTTTAGATATTAATAAATTTTCTCAAATTCCCAACAACTTAAGGTTGTATCAAAAGATGTTGGTTTCTGAATTTGAACCCCAAACGACAGCAGCTTTAAATATGCTTTTATCCCTTAATCGCGATGAAGGTATGAAAAAACTTTTTGCTATAGCTGAACAAAATGGTTGGAATGACAAACAGCTGCGTATTCTTGTTGATTTGACTATTGGTAATGATGCCAATATCAATAATTTTGAACGTGAGCAAATTGCTCAGCTGCCGCTGTCACATATTGCCGGTTTTAGATCAAAGCTCTATCAAGGAAACGTTGATAAAATTATGAGCTTGTTGGCATTAGATCCTAAAGCGGCAGAATTGTTCCGTAAGCATTTTTGTGACATGGATGCCTCGAATGTTTCTACGCAAGACGAAAAAATCTTAAAGATTAGAGCTTATTATCTTGATAATAAGTATTGGATTGTTCATTCTGCTATAAATGCTATGAACTGTTTCGGAAATGATTTTAACCGATATTTGCAAAAAATAAGTAAATATAACAAAGAACAGAAAGATATTTATGACAAAAGTGTTGCTCAAGGCGTAGAGACGCCTCCGCTTCCGGATATTATCAATATTCACGATGCTCTGTATTGGCTGCCGAATGATATCTCAGAAAAACAAAGGCCTTTATTTATGAAATTGATTGATAAACATTTGTTTTATTCGGATGGCAAAGGTGTTACCAGACATCGTCCATGGGCCGAATTTGAAGCCATAGGCAAATCCTGGTGCAATTTGTCACCTGAAGAACGTGATTTGAGTTATAAAGATTTGTTGTGTCTTATTCAATCAAAAATATATAAAGATGCCCAATATCTTGTTTTTGCTCAGGAAGCAGCGCGTTGGGGCATTAATGATCAGCAATACAAAAATTTGGAAAAAATCTATGAACAAGGACTACAAGTTCCCGAGCTTATAGATCCTTCTCAACGCTTTCCTTACGGAAATCTGATTGGGCGTTTTGTTCCCAGAGATGACCCCAGAACCGGATTCTTTGGAAAATGGACGAATTGTTGTCAACACTTTGACGGTGCCGGTCGCAGTTGTGCAATATCTTCTATCAGAGATCCTTTTTCTCAGCTGTTTGTGGTAGAAAAAGAAGATGGGACAATAGTTGCTGGCTCTTGGGTTTGGGAAAGTAAATTCAAAAAAGATAACAAATATTTCAAAGCTCTTTGTTTTGATAATATTGAAGCTATAGGAGATTATAATCATTCTCAAACTGTTACGGAGGTTTATAAAGCAACATTACCTTATTTAGCTCAGCAAAATTATGCAAAAGTAATGGTAGGAATGGGCTATCAGGACGGAAATGTTGATGAGTTTCCCTATGATGAATCTCCAGTGCCGATTAATAAAAATTATTCCGGTTATACAGATGCCAGAACTCAAAAATTAATGCTGTTTAATCCTGACGCTACACCGGTTGATTATAATGATGGTGATATTTATATTGCAGGGGCTTTGGAAGAAGATATTGCCAATATGCAAGAAGTTTGTCGCCGATGCTTTCCTGAAGGGGATCGCGATTTGCAAATTCCTTCCGAAAATGCACAAGGTTTGGTTTTGAAAGATCAAGACAAAGTGGTCGGTTATGTGCTTTGGAGTGAAAAAGAACATAGCATTTATGATATGGCAGTTCTGCCTGAATATCGGAAAGATAAAAACGCCAGTTCTTTCAAGTTGCTTAATGAAACCGTTAAACGTCTTAAGAAAATCGGCGGAGAATGGACTGCAGAACTCAGAGATAACACCTCTCTTCGCTATATGAAGGCGATGGCTGGTCGAGGCTTGGTTAATTTGGAAGTCGGGGCCCTCGATCATACCATGAGTGATGGCTCGAAAGTTTACCAAGTTAAGTTTTCTGCTAAAGAAGAAACACAACAAAACGGGAACGTTATTCCTCCTAATTTTCATGGAAGAAATGAAACGCAGAGAGATTAAGTTGGGCATATGAAAATAAATTTAACAATACCGTCATGACACTAACAATATTGTTGACAATAATTGTGTCTTCGTTTTGTGCTTGTTTTTTATGCTAATCAGGCGAGACTATCCAATTCCGACTAAAGTTATTGTTTCGCTTCGTTTCCTTGCTCTCAATAACTAGTCTCATTGCTTGGCTCATAAAAAACACCGGAGCAACGGTGTTTTTTATTTCTCAGCACTGGGATCACCATAAAAAAAAGCGCTCATCATAGAGTGCTTTTTTTATTTCTTTTTCTAATGATTCTCAGTGCTTGAACCATTCTTTCAAATCTCCCCAAAAATTGCCATACCAGATATTCAAAAAGTTTATCCGAATTAACTCAGCAAAATATTTTCTTGGGCAAGATGTTTTTTGCGCTCTGGCAAACTCTTTCAAAAACGCTAGCACTGCCGTTGCATAAAACATGACTGCAATAATGCTGATTATGACAGCAACGGTATAAAGCCCGAGAATCTTTGCGTTCTCAATCAAGGTATCCGAATGATTGTTTAGCGCAAAATCCGTCACTTTCTCCCATGTGAGATATGCTCCCCAAGGAGACAAAATTAATACGATAAAAAATAACCCTACAAAAAGCAGGTCTATCAAGCCACGAAACAAATCGTAGCATTTGCCTGAATTCATCATAATATATATTTTTTTAAGTTAGTGATTATTTTGTAGCACATTTTTGCTTTCTGTCAATCTGCATAATTTTTTTGTTGACTTAGAGTTATCTCTAAAGTTTACACTTTCAATATCAACCTTTTCAGGAGAAACGACCTTGAACAAAGTAATCTTGTTTTTTGCTTTTTGCTTATCTTTTCTTTCTTTTAATGCTAACGCACAGGAGAATGACATGAAAATTAAACTCACACTTGACAAACAAGAAATTATTATTCGCCTCAATGACAACGCGGTAGCAAAACAATTGCTGCAAATGCTGCCTCATGACTTTGAATTTAGAGATTTTGCAGGAGAAGAAAAAATTACCTATTTTCCTAAGCCAATTTCTCTTGAAAATGCTCCGCACGGCATGATTGCCAAAGCCGGAAAATTATTCATCTATGCGCCTTGGAAAAATATGGGTATTTTTTATAAAACACATTCTTTGTTTCCTGATGATAATCTCATTGAGCTGGGGGAAGTGGAAAGCGGCTTGAATATATTGGCGGCACAAAAAAATAATTTTACCGCGCGCGTGGAAATTGATAATTAGGAGATTTGCATGAAAAAATTTTTGTTATTGATTTTTTTATTGCTGTTAGGAGGAACAACCTTGGTCAGAGCCGATGAAAATTATGATAGAAACCAAAATATGTTGATACGCATTTCCGAAATAGAAGTCTATCCAGAGTATTTTGATGAATATTTGCGCTTTGCCCAAGAGGTTGCTGAAACATCTGTCACCAAAGAAAACGGTGTTGTTTCCATTTACCCCATGATGCAAGTCAGAAACAAATATCAAATCCGAATTTTGGAGATATATAAAGATAAAGCAGCCTATGATAAACATATTGCTTCGCCGCATTTTCAAAAATATAAACAGGGAACATTGCACATGGTTAAAAGCTTGGATTTGGTGGATATGTTCCAACTTTCTCCTCATAGTTTTGAAGAAATTTTTAAAAAATCTTCTCAGAAAGAAGAAAAAAAATTTATCCCTTGATTTTTGCCTTTGAGATTATATTTTTAAATGGATGTTTTGTTTGAAGGAGAAAAAAATGCTCAAATTTTCTGTTTATGTTATCATTATCGCCGTCCTTATCGGCGCAGCCGTCGGCGGTTGGCACCTCCACCGCGTGGCGCAAAAAAATGCTGAAGAAATGGCTCAGTATGAAGGTAATGCTATTACCCCTCGACCTCTGAATGGCAAAACCTTGGTTGTTTATTATTCTTTAAGCGGTTATACCAAAGATATTGCTCAGAGAATCCAGTCCATGACGCAGGCCGATATTTATGAAATTAAAACCGCGGAAAAAATTGATACCACGCCTTGGTTCTATCTGACCTTGAAAAAACAACTTGCTGATGAAAATTATCCCGCTTTGAGCGGAAATATGCCGGACTTTTCTCAATATGACACCATTTTTGTCGGTGGACCTGTTTGGTGGTATACGGTTTCAACACCGATGCGCGCTTTTTTGCAAAAAGCCAATTTTATGGGCAAAAAAGTTGTGCCTTTCTCCACTCAGGGCAGCAATTTTGGCACCTATTTTGATGATTTTGCAAAATTGGCTAAAAATGCCAAATTGCAACGCAGCGCCTCTTTTAACAATTTACCGGCAAAATATAATCAAGCCGTTAATAATAAAATTGCCTCTTGGCTCAATAATTTGTAAAAAAAATCCCTCCGTTTTTTTGCGGAGGGATTTTTTTTATTTTCTTTCTTCTATGTTGTCTGACAATAATTTATATATTTTGGCAATATCTTCTTTTTTGACATCATACAGCGGAATGGAAAATGCACCAAAACCAATTTCTTCACACCGCTTTTGCATGAAATTATACGGATAATCTATGTTTTTTTTGGTCAGCAAGGTGATGACCGAAAGAGTTTTGAACCAGCATTTGACCTGGCGATGCTCAATTCCCGTGACATCTTCCCACGATAATATCTGATTATGATCTATTTTCACGCCGTGCTTGTCAAACTCCACCAACTTTTGTTTCATCAAATATTTATAGCACCACATTAACAAAGTGCAGATAAACAAAAGAACCAAGGTTTGGGTTTGCCACCAGAACATCAGTGCCGGCTGGCATATAATGCAGCCCAATAAAAACAACAATGCCAGAATGTTTAAAACCAACCAATAGTAATTTTTGCGAAAATGATAGTAAAAAACCAGTTTCTTATTCATGAACTTTCTCCCCTGTTTTCTTATTTTATATTTATATCAACAAAAGGTTAAGGAAGTGCAAATTATGCCGCTTGAAATGATGATCTAACTTGTTATATTTATAAAATATATTATTTTTTTATGGAGAAAGCTCATGAATCTTGCTTATGCTATTTTTGCCGCAGGGTGTTTTTGGGGTGTGCAGGCAGCTTTTGATAATGTTCCCGGCGTTGTTGCTACCGAGGTTGGTTATTGCGGCGGAGAGCTCAAAAACCCAACTTACCAACAAGTTTCAACGGGAGATACCGGCCATGCCGAGGCTGTGAAGGTTACTTATGACCCGGAAAAAGTTTCTTATCAACAGTTGCTTAATATTTTCTTTAACAGCCACAACCCGACCACGCTTAACCGCCAAGGTCCCGATGTCGGCACACAGTATCGCTCGGCCGTTTTCTACCAAACGCCTCAAGAAAAAACTTTAATTGAACAAACCATTATGCGCCTCAACCAAAGCGGAAAATATAAAAATCCCATTGTGACGCAAATTTTGCCTGAACAGCCCTTTTACCGCGCCGAAGAATATCATCAGAAATATTTGGCCAAAAGAGGCTTGGCCTCTTGCCATCTGCAGGCAGAAGAAGAGGAAGAAGAAGACCTGCCGCAAACAGAAGCTGAGTGGAAACAAAAACTTTCTCCCGAGCAATACCAAATTCTCAGACAAAAAGGAACCGAACGCCCTTTCACCGGCAAGTTTTTGCATAACAAAGCGGACGGAACCTATGTTTGCGCTGCTTGCGGCAACCCAATCTTTGCCTCTTCCGCCAAGTTTGATTCCGGCTGCGGTTGGCCAAGCTTTGACCGCGCTCTTCCCAATAGTGTCAAACTATCTACCGATTTTAGCCATGGCATGGTTCGCACCGAAGTTACTTGCGCCAAATGCGGCTCGCACCTCGGTCATGTGTTTAATGACGGACCAACGGCAACCAAGGCTCGCTTTTGCATCAACTCTGCCGCGATGGATTTTGAAAAAGAATAAGCAAATTTATACATAAAAGAAAAAGCATTTCTCTTTTTCAAGAGAAATGCTTTTGTTTTTTTCGAACAACTATTCAAGAACCACAGCCGTGCCGAAGAGCGAACAGTCGAAGAGCTTGAACTCTTCGCCATCGCGGACAACGTAGCAGTGCAGACGGGAGATATCAGGAATTTCTCCAAGGTCTACGTT